>JAFYBD010000175.1 GCA_017540385.1 Lentisphaeria bacterium | reverse complement strand
GCCTACGGGGAGCAGTCCCTGGGCACGGCGCAGCCGGAGGTGGACGCGCTCCGCGCGGATCACCTGGCCACTTACGCGGACGGGCTGTACATGGACGGCGCGGAGGTCGCCGATCCGGACGCGGCGCTCATGGATGTGCTGGAAAACAACGCGCGGATGTGCGTGGACGATCTTGAAGAGGCGCTGGCCGACGCCCGGTACAACATGGGTATGAAGTCGGTGATCGTCCGCACGGCGACGGGCGCGAACTCCTGCGAGTGGTGCCTTTCCGCCGCCGGCGAGTACGAATACGGCCCGACGATGGACAAGACCATGGCCTTTGGGCGGCACAACAACTGCGACTGCGTGATCGAATACCATCCCGCCGGCGGGAAGGTGGAAACCGTCCGGAACTATCGACGGAGCAAGTAAGGGGGACGCACATGAAGACCACGCGGGCGAGGGACGGCCCGATTTGCTGTATGGAGACAACCGCATAGAGGGAGGGAGAGGATGGAACCTCGCAAAGGTTCACAGACTCCCTCCCGATCCGTCATCCTGCCGTATGAGTCAAGCTCCGGGAACGAAGCCTGCGAGATCTACGCGGAGACCGGGCGGACGGCCCAGGAATGGCAGCGGCTCCTGCTGACCGACCTCATGGGCCGCAATTCGGACGGCCTCTGGACGCACCCGAAATTCGGCTACGCCGTGCCCCGGCGGAACGGGAAGAACGAAGTCATCGCCATGCGGGAGCTGTGGGGACTCCAAAACGGGGAGCACATCCTGCACACCGCGCATCGGACGACGACGAGCCGCTCCGCGTGGGAGCGCCTCTGCCAGCTGCTGGAGGATTCCGGGACGGAGTACAAGTCCAGCGGCGCGCTCGGCCAGGAAACCGTCCGGATCAGGGGCGGCGGGCGGGCGCAGTTCCGCACCCGCACGACCAAGGGCGGCCTCGGCGAGGGCTTCGACCTGCTCGTCATCGACGAAGCGCAGGAATACACGACCGACCAGGAAGCGGCGCTCAAGTATGTCGTGAGCGACGCGCAGAACCCGCAGACGATCTTCTGCGGGACGCCGCCGACGCCGGACAGCTCCGGCACGGTCTTCCAGGCGTTCCGGGACGAGGTCTTCGAGGGTTCGGCGGTGGACGCCGGCTTCGCGGAGTGGAGCGTGGATTCGCAGCGCGATCCGACGGACGTGGACGCATGGTACGAAACCAACCCAAGCCTCGGCACGATCCTGACGGAGCGGAAGATCCGCGCGGAGATCGGCGCGGACAAGCTGGACTTTAACATCCAGCGCCTCGGCTACTGGGTGCGGTACAACCTGAAGTCGGCGATATCGCAGACGGAATGGGCTGCGGCGTACGCCGGGAAGCTTCCGGAGATCACGGGCAAGCTGTACGCTGGCGTCAAGTTCGGCCACGACGGAAAGAACGCCGCTCTCAGCATCGCCGCGAAGACGGCGGACGGGCGCATCTTCGTGGAGGGGATCGACTGCCGCCCGATCCGCGGGGGCATCGACTGGATCGTGTCGTGGCTGAAGGCTGCCGACCTTGCGGGGGTCGTCGCGGACGGCGCGAACGGGCAGGCGAGCCTCACGGCCATGATGAAGGACGCGAGGATGAAGCCTCCTGTCTTCCCGAAGGTCGCGGAGCTGATCGCGGCGTCGGCCCGGTTCGAGGAGGATCTCTTCGGCGGGCGGCTCTGCCACATGGCGCAGCCCGCGCTTGTGGCGAGCGCCACGAACTGCGAAAAGCGCGCGATCGGCGGCAACGGCGGCTTCGGCTATCGCTCCATCAAGGAAGGCGTGGACGTCGTCCTGCTGGAATCGGTCGTACTCGCCTCGTGGCTCTGCCGCGAGCGCGGCGGACATACGGCAAAAACGCAAAAGGTAACCTATTGACGGCACCCGTCCGGTAAACGGGGAGGAGAGTACAATGGCAGATTTTACGCCGATTACGACGCAGGCCGAATTTGACGCGGCCATTGCGGAACGGTTGTCCCGGCAGGAGAAGAGCGTCATGGCCCGCTACGAGGGAGCGATCCCGAAGGCGGACGCGGACAAGCTGAAAGCCGGGTACGAAGCGCAGATCGAAGAACTGAAACGGCAGATTGAAACAGCGACAAGCGCGCAGGCGGCGAGCGAGCAGCAGCTGACCGAAGCGCTTTCGAAATGCAGGGCATACGAGTCCGAC
This sequence comes from Lentisphaeria bacterium, assembly GCA_017540385.1. GTDB lineage: Bacteria > Verrucomicrobiota > Lentisphaeria > Victivallales > UBA1829 > UBA1732. The sequence continues at coordinate 10,394 of JAFYBD010000175.1, read as the reverse complement.
TCGGTTAAAACGCGAATCGCCCTGGAATGCGGCCTGCCCTACGGGATGGCCGGGAGGCTGTCCGGCGAGACGGAGGAGGAGATCCGCAGGGACGCGGAATCCCTCCGCGGGATGATGAAGCCCGCCGCCGCGCCGCTGGCAAGCCCGGAGCCGTCCGGGGGCGTGAAAACGCGCGACCAGTTTGCGGACTGGTTTCACGAACAGGTTGGCCGATAAGGCCGAACGGAGGAAATGAATCATGGCAGATATCAATCGCACCACGAACAATATGGTGCTCCCCTCTGAGGTGAGCAACGAGATCCTGCAAAAGACGCAGGAAGCGTCCGCGATCATGCAGCTCGCGCGGCGCGTGACCCTTCCGGGCCGCGGCCTGACGATCCCGGTCATCACCGGCGACCCGTCCGCCGCCTGGGTGGCGGAGACCGCCGCGAAGCCGCATTCGAACGGCACCCCCGCGACGAAGCTGATGCAGGCGTACACCATCGCCGTCATCGAGACCTTCTCCAATCAGTTCCGGCGTGACATCCCGGCCCTGTATGACGCGATGGTGCAGAGGCTGCCGGGCGCGCTCGCGAAAGTCTTCGACGCGACCGTGGTCGGCGCCGTCCAGGCTCCGGGCAACAACTTCGACACCTTCGCCAACTGCACGAAGCAGTCCATCCTGAACGCGAACAACGGCACGTATCTCGGCCTCGTCGCGGCGGACACGGACATCGCGACGCACGGCGGCATCCTCTCCGGCTTCGCCATGTCCGCGCAGGCCCGCGGCCTCCTGCTGACGGCGACCGACACCACGAACCGCCCGCTCTTCCTGAACGGCGCGACCGAAGGCGCGGTGAACCGCGTCCTGGGCGTCCCGGCATACTTCGGAAACGGCGTCTACAAGGCCGGAACGGCCGCCGCCGGGCAGACTGCCGGAACCCCCGCCATCGTCGGCATCGCGGGCGACTGGTCGAAGGCGCTCTACGGCACGGTATCCGGCGTGCAGATCACGCTCTCCGAAGAGGCGACGATCACCGGCACCGACGCGAACAACCAGGCCTACACGATCAACCTCTGGCAGCAGGATATGTTTGCCGTCCGCGCTGAGATCGAGATCGGCTTCCGCGCTGACACCGCCTGCTTCAACATCCTGACCGGTAAGGTGCCGGAATAACGCCGCCCGGCGGGCCGCAGCTCGCGACCCTTGGCCTGACCGGGCTGACCTCGCTTGATCCTGAGTTCGATCCGGACACGCTCTCGTATACGGCGGCGTCCGACGGAACCGGCGGCACGATTACGTTCAGCACGACCGGGATCTCCGTCGGAACCGAATACACGGACGCCGTCCTGTTCCCAGGCGCTTCCTCAGACTACCATTTCACCGATCTCGATGATATGTACGCCTACATGGAAGAGCATTCGATCAATTCGCTCGTCCTGGCTCCCACGCCTGACAGCGAGTGGGTCGCAACCGTTCCGGCGCTCGAGACGGGCGCGTACAGCATCGTCCTCGTCGCCGCGGACGTCACGTCGGGCGATGATGACTGGACGGTGCACGCGCATACGGACTACTGGATCGACCTGACCGTGACCTGACCGGAGGCGCCAGATGGACTGGATAACCCTGATCAACGCGGTTACGGGGACGGAGATGTACGTCCCCGAATCGCGCCTTGACGAGTACCTGAAGGCGGGCCACAAGCTGGCGAACCCCGCGCCAAAGCCGGAGCCGGAGGCCGAACCGCCGAAGCCCGCGCCGAAGCGCAAAACGAAACCCAAGGCGAAAGCCTGAGACACCGGAGGAGAAGCGCATGGCGACCAATTACGCAACCCTTGACGACATCGCCGCCCTCTGGCGGCCCTTGACCCCTGCGGAAGCGGATCGGGCGTCGGCGCTTCTCCCCGTCGTCTCGTCCTCCCTCCGCTACGAGGCGAAAAAGCGCGGCAAAGACCTGGACGCGATGGTCACGGCGGACGAGGATCTCGCCGCCGTCGCGAAGAGCGTCACGGTCGACGTCGTGGCCAGGACGCTCATGACCTCGACCGATCAGGAGCCGATGCAGCAGGTCTCGCAGGCGGCGATGGGCTATTCCGTCTCCGGAACGTTCCTCGTTCCCGGAGGCGGGCTGTTCATCAAAAACTCTGAACTTGCGCGCCTCGGCCTGACGGTGCAGCGGGTGACGGTGCTGGAACCCTACGGGGGTGATCCCCTTGTTTAACCCGCACCTCATCCGCGGCGTATCCGTGACGCTCTACGTTCGCACGGACACCGGGGAAAGGGACGCCTTCGGGCGCGCGGTCGTGACGGAGACGCCGACCGTGATCGAGAACGTCCTGGTGCAGCCGCTCCAGCGAACGACCGACGTCCCGACGGAATCGGTCAACATCACCGGCGAGAAAACCTCGTACATCCTCGGCATCCCCAAAACGGACGCGCACGACTGGAAAAACTGCCGCGTCTCCTTCTTCGGGGACACGTTCCGGACGGAATCCGCGGAGTGGCAGGGCATCGAGGCGATGATCCCCGGCGATTGGAACCGCAAGATCGTCTGCCGCAAGTATGACTGAGGTGATCCCATGAAAGTCGACCGCGTGGAACTGAACTTCGGCGAGGTTTCCCGCCAGATCCTGAAAGGCGCGGGGACGAAGGCGCTCCTGACGGAGATTGCCCAGCGCGTGGCGGATCAGTCCGGCCTCGCGTGCAACGTGGACATCTACGACGGGCGCAACCGTTCGAACGCCTCCGTCGGCGTGGAGCCGGGATCGGAAGACTACTACCGCAATCTCCACACAAACGCCCTCGCCGCCGCGCTGTACTGACAACCGATAAGAGGTGCGCATGACGAACTCTGATATCATCGAAGCGCGCGTCATCGCGTGCCTGGCTAACCACCTTTCCTGCCGCGTCGCCGCCGAAGTCCCCGAAGACTTCCCGGCGGACGCGGCGCTCGTCGTCGTTTCCCGGCTTGGGGAGCGGCGGGAGAACCACCTGCGGCGTGCGCGCCTCGCGGTGCAGTCCTACGGGCATAGCCTTCTGGACGCCGCCGCGCGGTGCGAGGCCGCGGAGCGCGCGCTGTACGACCTCCCCGCGGAGGATTCGGGCGTCAGCTCCTGCCGGGTGGAGACGAGCTATAACTTCACCGACGAGACGACCAAACGGTACAGGTACCAGTCGGTCGTCCACGTGACCTATTACGAGGAGGACTAAAACCTATGGCCAATACCGTTTCCAACGTTTCGGCGGGCAAGCCGAACGCTTCCGGCTCCATCTACCGCGCCCCCGCGGGCACGACCCTGCCGACCGACGCGTCCACCGCGCTGGCCTCGGCCTTCGTCTGCCTGGGCTACGCGAGCGACGACGGCCTGAAGAACGAGTTCTCGACTGAGGACGAGGTCAAAGCGTGGGGCGGCGACGTCGTCCTCAGTACGAAAGAGGACAAGTTCACGTTTACCCTCATCGAAGTCCTCAGCCCCGAAGTGCTGAAGGTCGCCTATGGCGATACGAACGTGACCGGCACGAGCCTCGCCACGGGCGTCTCCGTCGCGGTCAACGACACGCAGCAGGGCGGCTCCGTGTACGTGTTCGAGATGCTGCTCGGCAAGGACACCTTGAAGAGGATCGTGGTGCCGAAGGGCATCGTCTCCGAAATCGGCGAGATCGAATACAAAGACGACGAACCGGTGGGCTACGAGATCACGATCACCTGCGGCGCGGACGAGGCGGGCAACACCCACTACGAGTATCTGAAGACCGCGTCCGTGTAAGCGGCGCGGTTAAAAGGAGCAGCGCATGATCGAGACGAAAAAGACGGTGACGCTGGATTCCGGTTTCACCGTCACGGTTGACCTCGCGGCGGCGGCCACGCCGGAAGCGCGGCGCGCCCTGCACCGCAACGACCGGAGAGGCGATCCGTTCGGGCTGCTGGACTTCCTCGTCCTCGCGATCGGGGACGATCAGCTGGACGCGCTCATCGCGTCGCTCCGGAAGGACGGCAGGCCCGGCACGGACGCCGACCTCGCGGCGGCGGTGCGGGACATGATGGACAAGCTCGGGGTTTCCGGAAAAAAATCCTGATCCTCTCGCTGGCGGCGGAAGAGCACCCGGATGAGCTGGTCTGCGATTTGGCGCAGTACTACGGCATCCTGGACGCCTCCGCCGTCCCGCCGCTTACGCTGGCGACGCTCACGGCTGGCCTCCCGGAGGATTCCCGCACGATGCGGGCGTTCTCCGGGCGGCGGGCTTCTGCGGACGAACTGCTTCTCGCGGCGGCGGTGGACAGGCTGTCCCTGCTCGTCTGGTTTAAGACCAAGGACGGCCTGAAGGGGCGGCGCCGCCCGGCCTCCCTCGTGGAGCGCATGACGCGGACGGAAAAGCGGGAGGAAGCCTACAGCGTCCCGGTGGACGAGCTGGAAGAAACGATCCGCAGGATTCGCGAATCGTAACGATTTTGTAATCTTGCCTTCCCCTTTGGGGAAGGTGTCGCGCCAGAGGCGTGACGGATGAGGTCAAGGAGGGGTACCCGATGGAGAGCGGCGCATCGATCGCAACCGCATATGTGCAGATCCTGCCCACGACGCAGGGCATCGGTCAGGGCATCGCGTCCGCGCTCGGCGGGGCCGCCGGTGCGATGGGCGGCGCGGCTGCGGGCGCTTCGGCGGCAAGCGGCGCGTTCGCCGGACTGGCTTCCAGCGCCCTCCCGGCCGCCGCCGCGGTGACAGCGGTCGGCGCGGGCGTCGTATCGATCGGCAAGGACGCCGTGCAGACGGGCATGGAGTTCGACGCGGCCATGTCGAAGGTCTACGCCCTCATGGCTTCGACGAACGACGGAGCGGGCCTGACGGAGGCGCAGATGACGCGCCTCAACGAGCGCGCGCGGGAAATGGGCAGCACGACCCAGTACACCGCGTCCCAGGCCGCGGAGGCCATGAATTACATGGCTCTCGCAGGATGGGACGTGGATCAGATCTACGAAGGCATCCCGGATGTCCTGAGCCTGGCCGCCGCCTCCTCGATGGATCTGGGCCGCGCCAGCGACATCGTGACGGACTACATGGGCGCCTTTTCCGCGACGGCGCCGACGGCGACGCACCTCGTCGACCTGCTGGCCTACGCGCAGGCGCGGTCGAACTCCACGACGGAGCAGTTCTCGCAGGCGTGGAAGTACTCCGCGGGCATGATGAACATGATGGGCCAGTCCGCCGACACGACGACGGCGATCCTGGCGCGCATGGCGGACAACGGGCACAGGGCAAGTACCGGCGGCGTGGAGCTGACCTCGGTGCTGACGAACCTGTACCAGTCGATGGACAGATACGGCAACGTGCAGTTCGCGGGTCAGGTCGTCAACCTCGCGGAGGCGACGGAGAACTTCAACCCGGAGGAATTCGCGCAGCGCGTCGCCGTCCTGAATTCGGAACTGGAGAATCTGGAACCCGGCTCGGCGGAATGGGCCTCGAAGATCTCGGAGTTCAACCAGGAACTCGGCACCGCCGGGAACTTCCGGAACATGATCGACGTCTTCTCCGACATGCAGCAGATCCTGACCGATCAGGGCCTGGAGATCGGCACGGTCGGATACATGAACGCGCTGACGGGCGTCTTCACGAACGTGCGCGCCACGCGCGGCATCGCCGCGATCCTGAACAAGGACGCGGAGGGCATCCGGGAATTTGAAGGGGCGCTCCAGAGTTCCGAAGGCGAGGCGGAGCATCAGGCTGGCATCGTCAACGACAACCTCGCGGGCGACCTGCGGCTTCTCTCCTCCGCGCTGGACGAGCTGAAAATCACGCTGAGCGACACGCTGACCCCGGCGATCCGGGAGGTCGTGCAGTGGCTGACGCAGCTGGTCGGCTGGATCAACCAGTGGGGCGCGGCGGGCGACGCGTCCGGGATGTCGGTGGAGCAGATGGCGGAGTCCATCCAGTCCCTGGACGATACCGACCCGGAGGGCATCGGGCAGAAGATCTTCAACCTGATGCAGCTCATCAACAACGATTCGGAGAACCCCGCGACGCCCGACCGCATCGCAGCCCTCCAGCAGCTCCGCGACGCGATCGCGAACACGGACATGTCCGGCGACGCCTCGCACATCGGCGAGAGCATCGCGGATGGCATCGACGCCGGAACCGGCGCGTATAACTTCACCGGCACCGGCAACGAGCTTCGCGACCAGATCGTGACCGCGATCGACCAGGCGCTGGGCGTCGGCTCTCCCGCGACGGCGCTGATCCCGACCGGCGAATTCGCCGCCGCGGGCGTCGGCCTCGGCATGCAGCAGTACGACTATTCGGCGGACGCGCTCGCGGCCTCGGCGGCGATCATGGCGGCCCTCGCGGCCGCGCTCGCGATCGCGGACTGGGTGACGACCTCCGCGCCCATCGGCGCGGGCATCGCGCGCGGCATCCAGGCGAAGGCCTCGACGGTCTCCATGGCCGCCGGGCTTCTGATCACGACGGCGAGATCCCGGATGCAGAGCCTCGTCGGCGCGGGCGGCGCGAAGTTCGTGCCCATCGGGCGCGACATCGCGGCTGGCGTCGCGAAGGGCATCAAGGATAATGCGTCCTCGGTCATCGAAGCGCTGGGGAATCTCATCGACGACGCGATCAAGTCCGCGCTTGCCAAGCTCGGCATCGGCTCCCCCTCCCGCGTCATGGCGGAGGAGGTCGGCAAGCCGATCGCGCAGGGCGTGGGCATGGGCATCCGCGACAACGCGGCGGTGCCCGTCACGGCGCTCACGGATACGCTGGACACGCTGACGAGGGTCACGGCGGCGGAGTTCGCCGGGGCCGGATCGATGCCCGCCCGGGGCGGCTTTACCTTTAACCAGACGGTCAACAGCCCGAAGGCGCTGACGCCTTGGGAAGTGGCGCGCCAGGCGCGGAACGCCGCGCGGCAGATGGCGGAGGCGATGGCATGAAGAGCATCACCGTAACCAACGAGCAGGGCTTTTCCATGACCTTCACGGAGGTGTACACGGACGGCTTCCTGCTGGAGAACGCGACCGGCGTGCAGGAAGCCAAGGCCGACGTCATCCGCACGGACAACGCGATGGGCGACGGGTCGATCTGGAACAGCTCCCGCATGAAAGAGCGCAACATCGTTTTGACGCTCCGCGATCTCCCGCACGCCGACCACCGGCGCAACCGCGCGCGGCTGTACCGCCTTTTCCCGATCAAGAGCGGGGGCACGCTGACCTATACGGACGGGACGGTGACGCGCGTCATCCCGGTCTATTGCGAGTCTGTCGTCGCGGACGCGAAAAATCTGGCGAATTCGTTCACGATCTCCCTGATTTCCCCGAACCCGTACTTCACCGATCCGGAGCCGACCGACGTCGCCCTCGCGGCGTGGGAAGGCGCGTTCGAATTCGATTTCGAGTTCGACGCCCAGGCGCTGGACACCGACGTGCAGGAGTTCGGCACGCGCACGGAGGATCTCATCGTCACCTGCGAAAACGCCGGGGACGTCCCCTGCGGTTTCGTCCTCACGTTCTCGGCGGCGGGCACGATCGCCGACCCGGGCATCCTGAACGTGGACACCGGGGAGCAGCTGACGCTGAGCCTGACCCTCGGCGCGGGGGACTCGGTCGCGGTGGACACCCGCTTCGGGCACCGGACGGCGGTGCTGACCTCCGGCGGCGTCCAGTACAACGTGTTCCGCTATATCACCGCGGGGTCGACCTTCCTCCAGCTCCCGCCGGGCGAGTCCCATTTCACGGCGACCCTCGGCGGCAGCGCCGCCACCTCCGCGGATCTGGACATCTCCATCCGCTACGAAACGAACTACATCGGCGCCTAACTATCCTTCCCTTGCCCGTTTACGGGAAAGGGGGAACCGTGAGCGGGAGCGAACGGTGGGATAGGGCAAACCCGCCCCCCAAAAGCCTTCCCCTTTGGGGAAGGTGGCACCCCGGACGCGCAGCGTCCCCCGCGGGGTGACGGATGAGGTCGAAGGAGGCCCTCATGGTCTTAAAAGTCTACGACAAGCAAATGACGCCCCTCGGCCTTGCGGAGGACTTCACCTCCGTCCGCTGGGCGCGGCGCGCGCGCGAACCCTCGGAGTGCGAGATCGTCCTCCCGGTTTCCAGCCTGGCCGTCGATCTCATGGAGATCGGAAACATCGTCATGAAGCTGGAGGACGAGACGGGCGAGGCGATGCAGATCGAATCCCGCGTGATCCAGATGGACGAGGACGGGCGGGAGACGATGACGGTCAAGGCCTACGGCCTCATGCGCTGGCTCTCCCGCCGGGTGAATCTGACGGCGTACGACGAGTCGACGGACATGACCCCCCAGCAAATCGCCTATATGCTCATCAAGGCGAACGCCACGAATCCCCGCGCGGCGAAGCGGAAGCTCCCGCTCCTCCTGAACGAGCGCGCAAGCTTCGGGCAGGACACGGTCACCTTCAGCGCCTCGGAATACCAGGACATCTGCGACCTCGTGACGGATCAATTAACGGAAGGCGAAATGAATTTGTTCGTCACGACCGACCCCGTCGCCGGGACGCATACGCTGGACATCCGGATGGCGGAGGACAAGACCGCGGAGTCGGCGGCCCCCGTCCTCATTTCGATCGACTTCGGCACGCTTGCGACCCCGCAGATCACGGATTCGCAGGAACCCTATAAAAACGTGGCCTACGTGCAGGGCGGGGACGACGACGTCGCCGCCGTGGAATCGGGCGCGGACATCACGGTATCGGGGCAGGATCGCTTCGAGATGGGCGTGAGTGCCTCCGACATCACGAAGACCTGGACGGACTCGGACGGCAACGAACACACGCGCAGCGTGTCGAAGGTGCAGACGCTCTTAAATAAGCGCGGCAGGCGGGAACTCGCCCGCGCCTGTTCGGAGATGCGATCCTTCGAGGGCGAGGTCGTCCAGAGCGAGGGCCTTAAGTACGGGCGGGACTACGACGTCGGCGACCGGGTCACCTGCCTCTACGGGCAGCTGCGCATGGACGCCACGATCACGGAGATCTCGGAAGACTACGGGGAAGGCGGCGTCTGCCGCGTCCACGCCGTCCTCTCCGACGGCACGTACAGCCTGCGCCGCGCGGTGCAGCTGGCCGCCAAGCGCATATAAAGCCTTCCCCTTTGGGGAAGGTGCCCCCGCAGGGGGCGGATGAGGTCGTCCCGGCGACGGCAAAACGGAGGTTATCATGGCAGAAATCAGCCGCTTCTTTAACTCGATCGATCACGACCGGGTATACAGCGCCGCCGACTGGGCGGCCTATTTCGCGTCCTTTATCGGCAACGGCGTGATGCCGCAGCCCTCGTCCCAGCTCATGGTCACGGCGGGCGACGACGTCGGCCTCTCCCTCTCCGTCTCCGCCGGGCACGCCTATATATCGGGCTACGCCTACGAGAACACGGCGGCGCTCCCGCTGACGCTTTCGACGGCGGACGGCAGCTATAACCGGATCGACCGCGTGGTGATCCGCTGGAGCCGTTCGCAGCGCGCGATGTTCGCCGCCGTCCTGACCGGCACGCCCGCGGCATCCCCGCAGCCCCCGGCGCTGACCCGCACGGCGGACACGTACGAGCTGTCGCTCGCGGCGGTCACGGTCGCAAGGGGCGCGACGGAGATCACGCAGTCGGCGATCACGGACGAGCGCGGCGACGCCACGGTCTGCGGCTTCTGCACCTGGATGTTCGACGCCGCCGGGATGAACTACGATGATTTTTGGGCGCAGTTCCGCGTGGAGTTCGACGAGTGGCTCGCCTCGGTGGACGACCAGCTCGATCCGGAGCAGGCCACCGGAATCGCGGCGCGCCTCGCCGCGCTGACCCCGGTGGACATTCCGCTGACCTTCGAGGCGGCGGACTGGACGTATGACTCGACGAACGCGGTCTGGAATCTCCTGATCCCCGCGTCCGATGTGACGCACGAGGTGGAGGGCGTGGACGTCCCGTACCCCGTCGGGGACGCGACGGAGGCCTTCATCGACCTTGACATGAGCGGCGCGACATCGTCGACCGCCGCGGACATCGAGACGGACTGGTCGCTCGTCGGGCGCGTGTACGTGGACGCGCAGGGCATCCACGCGGTCGCCTACGGGGACGCCCCGATCGGGGACATCCCGGTGATCGTCCGCCTCGTGGACAAGGAGTAAAGCATGGGCGTGGAGGCGTTTCTCTTTCGCAGGGTGCGCAGGACGCGCCCCTTTTTCACGTTTGAGCCGACCGATCCTTCGGCCGCCCCCGGCTATTCGCTGGAGCAGAGCGGCAGCAACTGGGTGCTGAAGCTGTTAACCTCCGGCACGCTGACCTTCTACAGCACGAAGTCCGTGGATCTGTTCGCGGTCGGCGGAGGCGGCGGCTCCGGCACGGGCGGCGGCGGCGGCGGGTACACGACCACCGTCCGCGCGCAGACGATGACGGGCGGCACGGACTATACCGTCACGATCG
>JAFYBD010000174.1 GCA_017540385.1 Lentisphaeria bacterium | reverse complement strand
CGGCGGCGGTCAGGGCGGCATGCCCCGTATGGGCGGCCAGGGCGGCGGTATGCCCCGCATGGGCGGCATGGGCGGCTTGGGCGGTCAGGCACGTGAAGCGAAGCCCGAGAAGAGAGAGAAGATGTCCTCCATCGCCTCCACCCGGACCGAATTCCCCGACAACAAGTTCAAAGAAATGCCGCAGGAATACAACAACGTCTGCGAAAAGGCCGGCAAAGTCGTTTCGTTCAAATACAAAACGCGCGACAATTCGAAGGCCGACAGCGCCGAGGTCGAGAAGACCGCTCTCATCTATCTGCCTTACGGCTACGACGAGAAGGACACCAAGACCCAGTACAACATCCTGTACCTCATGCACGGCGGTGGCGGCAACGAGAACCAGTACTTCCACGGCGTTGATCAGAACAGCCAGATGAAGAACGTGTTCGACAACATGATCGCGAAGGGCGACGTCAAGCCGCTCATCGTCGTCACGCCCACCTACAACGTGCCGTACAGCAGCGACATGAACAGCACCAGCATGAACTTCTACCGCGAGCTCGTGAAAGACCTGATCCCGGCCGTTGAGAAGCAGTATCACACCTATGCCAAGGACGTCACCGACGAGGGCGTCCACGCCTCCAAGTGGCATCGCGCGTTCAGCGGATTCTCCATGGGCGGCGTCTGCACCTGGGGCGTCTTCGATCACTGCATCGACCAGATCGGCTGCTACATCCCGATCAGCGGCGACAGCTGGATCGCGGGCATGGGCAATGGCGAAGGCTCCGCGAAGTATCTTGCGGAAACCTTCACCCAGACCGGCTACAAGCCCACCGATTTCCGCGTCTACGCCGGCTGCGGCAGCCCCTCCGACATGGCCTACGGGAACCTGACTCCCCAGATCGACGCCATGAAGAAGCATACCGACATCTTCAAGTATTGCGACAACTTCAAGGACGGCAACCTGTATCAGGCGTTCTCCGAGAAGAGCGGCCATGACAACACCACGATCATGAACATCATCTACAACGGCCTGCCCAAGATGTTCGAATGATCGTTGCCTCCCGGGCCCGGACTGTAAAGCCCCCGCCCGAGAAAAGAAACTGAAACATCGTCGGCCCCCGAAGCTCCACGGCTCCGGGGGTCGACTCTTTTTGAGGGGAGGGGGCTGCCCGGAAAAGAACGGAACGGGCGGGGCGTCCGCGTTTTTTTTGAGAATTTGCAGGTTTCCCGCTAAGATTTTGCTGTGGCGGCACGTCTAATTTGCAAAACAATCAATCCCGTTCGACCCCGCGCGGGAACCCGACTACCAGGAGTCTATGTTATGAACAAATCCAAAACCGGAATGAAGCTCGTCTTCATCGTCGTCCTGCTTCTCATCATCCTCCCGCTTGCGATCTTCGCCTTGTTGCGGTGTTTTCCGCCGGTCCCCGGGGAATCCGCCGACCCGGGCGTTTCGTCCGCCGAAGAAGCCGAACCCCGCAGGACGAGGACTGTGGAACGCCGCGCACGGCATGAAAACCGCGTCGTCCGCATTGAAACGACGACCATGGAGCAGGAGGAGCCGGCTCCGGTCTTCGAGGCAGTCGGAGCGATCGACCCCAATGCGACGCATTTCAAGAAGGCCACGCCTTATCCCCCCGGCACGGTCCCGGGCGATTCCGGCGTCGTGGTCAACTATGCCGGTTCGCCGGGCGACGGGGTGAGCGGTCCCCAGCCGATCCCGCCCGACGATCCATGGGGCGGACCCGTCCAGCTGCCGATTTCGCCGGAAAATAGATGAGGGATCGGCGGGGTGCGGCGCATCGCCCCGAATGATCCGTTCTTCCGCCGGGACGCCCCGAATCCCCTCGACCGTTGACGCCGTCCGGCTTCCTCTTGTTTTTCCTGTCCGTCCTTTCCCGCAAGGATTTGGGCAGGGGAAAGCGTTTTTTCGGTTTTTCTCAAAATTCCGTATAAATACTTGACAAAACGGGGTGCCGCGTGTATATTACACCACTATTATTCAGGCCGACACGTCGTCTATCCGACATGAGGAATCCAATGGATATAGCGCAATATCTTCATATTCAGAATAGAACGCAGACATCGGGAGTCTGGTGATCCATGCAGGGATATTTGTATTCTGTTTTCTCCCTCGCGGCGATCGTGATCCACCTGATCATCAACTTCCAGTTCCTCTTCGGCAAAAGAGAGTACGAGGCACGGTTCGCACGCTACTACCGCGCCTTCCTCTTCGGCACGCTGATCTACTATGTTACGGACGCGTCATGGGGCGTCATCGCCGGTCTCGGCTGGACGAAGCTCCTGTACGTCGACACGATCTTCTTCTTCCTCTCCCTCGTCGGATTCGTCGACATCTGGTGCAGATTCATCGTCTTCTATCTTGGATTCGGCAAAAAGTCCGCGCGAATCCTCTCGTGGTTCGGGTTTGCGATCCTGGGGGCCAACCTCGTGGCACTGGCGACCAATCCGTTCAACAAATGCTTCTTCTACATCGACGCCGAGGGCGTCTACCGGACGGGCTTCGTCCGCGACCCGGCGTTCTTTCTGCTCGTGTCGTTGATCCTCCTGACCTCCGTTTTCGTGTTCAGGAAAGCCCTTTGCGGACGAGCCGCCATCCGCCGTCGGAGTATGATGGTCTTCATGTGCTGCATCACGATGGCGGCGGCCCTCATTCTCCAGGTCCCCTGGCCGCTTACGCCGTTCACCGCGCTCGGCTGCCTCTTCTGCAACTGCTTCTTCCACGTCTTCGTGATCGCGGACGAACAGACCGCGAAGCACATGGCGGAACAGGAGAAGGCGCTCGAGCGTGCCCGTGTGGCAGAGCAGTCCCGGAGCATGTTCTTCAGCAACGTCAGCCATGACATCCGCACGCCGCTGAACGCCATCATCGGCTACACGGAGCTCCTGCTGGGCGGCATGGACGACCCGGAGGACCGCAGGATGGCGCTGTTGGGCATTTCGACCAGCGGGCAGACACTGCTGCAGCTCATCAACGACGTGCTGGACCTCTCCAAGCTCGAATCCGGCAAGATGGCCATCAACAAGGAGCTCACCGACGTCCGCGAACTCGTTTCCTCCGTGATCCAGTCCGTCGACGTGACGGTGAAAAACCGCGACGTCGAGCTGAAGGAGGAATACGGCGATTTGCCGTTCCTCGAGATCGACCCGCAGCGCATCCGACAGATACTCTTCAACCTCGTCGGAAACGCGGTCAAGTTCACGGAGCGCGGCGAGATCTGCGTCCGGGCGGCGTTCAAAAGGAACGACGGCGACGCGGAGAACGGCGTTTTCACGCTGTCCGTCGCGGATACCGGCTGCGGGATCGCGGATGAGGACAAGCCGATCGTGATGGACCCGTTCGTCCAGCTGGGTAACAGCGCGAAGATCAAGGGCACCGGCCTCGGGCTTCCCATCTGCAAGCAGCTCGCCGCCAGCATGGGCGGGCAGCTGACGTTTGACTCCGAGCTCGGGAAAGGCTCCACCTTCACGCTCGAACTCTACGACGTGCGGTGCGCCGACCGTCTGCCCGAATCCGCCGCCGCGGGGCAGGGCGGGGTCGTACAGAATGGGAAGACGGGCGAAGAGCGGAAACTCTCGAAACAATTCCATCTCCTGATCGCAGATGACGTACCGCTGAACCTGTCCGTCCTGAAGGCGCTCCTCAACAAGATCGGCGTGAACGATCTTGAGACCGCCGTCGACGGGGAGGACGCGTGGGAGAAGATACGGACGTCGGGCAGACGGTTCGATTTCGTCCTCACCGACATCTGGATGCCGAAGATGAACGGCCGGGAACTGGTCGAGAAGATACGCGAGGACGATCGTTTCGCCTCGCTCCCCGTCTACGCCGTCACCGCCGACGTCGAGGAACAGAAGAGCTTCTCGGAACGCGGCTTCACGGGCGTGCTCCTGAAGCCGCTGACCACCGACAAGTTGTCGGCGCTGTTCCAGTGCCCCCAGTCAGGGGGGAAGGGCGAACCCGCGGTCGCATTCACATCGCAGGCGATATCCTAAAAAAGGAAAGCCCCCGGGCTCGGCAGGCGGCGGCCTGCACTACGGCTGTGCTCTGCTCCGCGAGAGCACT
>JAFYBD010000173.1 GCA_017540385.1 Lentisphaeria bacterium | reverse complement strand
CTTGTCACCCTTCGTGACGAGTTTCGGCAGGTCCTCCAGGAAGAACATTTCCGGGCGCTCCGGCTTCTTGAGTCTGCTCAGGAAAAGCCTGCTCGTGACGACCGTTTTCAGCCCGGCGCGTTCGTACATGGACTGCATCACTGCGTCGCCCGCCGTGTAGTTCAGGATCGCCGGGGTCCGGTCGGCGAACATCACGCCCAGCAGGACGGCCGCGGAGACCGTCTTGTTCGGCAGGAGCACGCCCACGAACCGCCCGTCGTCGCCGCGTTCGGCCAGGATCCGCCGCAGTTTCCGGCTGATGATGATGGACTGCGCGAGCATGGCGAAATTGGAGACGTCCTTCGGCGAATCGGCGTCCTTGAACGTGCTCTCGAAGGGATGCTGGAGCGAACGCCGCAGATACCGGTAATGGATCGTCTTCTCGCCCCGGACCGGCTTCATCTCCGCCTCCGCGCCGAGCTCCTGGATCCGCTGCCAGATGCGGAATCCGTTCCAGCCCGGCGGGATCGGCTCGCCCACGATGATCGTGCCCGGGATCGGCAGCAGACGCGGCGCGATGAACCGCAGGCGGCCGTTGTAGATCGTGAGCAGGCTCCCCCAGTGAAGCCCCAGCCGGACGGGGACCACCGGTATCTCCGGCGACGGCATCAGCCGCAGCAGGCCGGATCGGAACGCGTGCGTGATGCCGTTCGGGGAGATCGCGCCTTCGGGGAAGACGCACACGGCCCCGCCCCTGTTCAGGATCGCATGGGTCTGCGCGATCAGGCGGTTCATCTTCTCGCGGTTCATCCGGCGCGGCACCTCCAGCGCCTTGCTCCAGCGGAAGAAGAGATGCAGACCGGGGAACCGGTAGAACGTCTCGTCCACCATGAACGTGACCCGGCGCGGCTTCAGGCACAGGATGAAAATGAAGTCGAGGAACGAAATATGGTTCGCCACCAGCAGGACCGGCCCGGAATCGGGATAACGGTCGATGCCGTCGATCCGGATGCGGTAGAGCGTGTGGGACAGGATCAGCCCCAGCGTGCGGAGCAGCAGCGACGGCCGCCAGATCAGCAGCGCCGCCAGCCAGACCGCCAGGACGAGCTCCATCGCGTTCACGCCGCGCGCGCCGCAACGCCAGATCAGGAGGCTCACGCACTGGGAAGCCGCCAGCAGGACGGCCGCGCTCAGAAACACCGATTTGCCGGGACCGAACCCGAGACGTTCCTTCACGGCCGTCGCGATCATCCGCGTCCCGATCCACACGAACGGCCAGAAGCCCGCCCCGGCCATCGCGAGCGCGAGACTCCGCCGCGCCGGGCTGTCGGTCCCGGACCACGCCAGCGCGAGGATGGAGAACAGGATCCCCGGCATCACCAGTCCGATCAGCACGCCGTGGTTCTTCGCGCGGATCATGGCGACGAACCCGGCACCGACCGAGATCCAGAAGAGCCACGCGCCCCAGGCCGGCAGGGTCCCGGGCGATATGGCATGGCGGAGATAGAGGCAGGTGCCGACGAGGAGCGTGCCGGAAATTCCGGCAATGGCGGAGGCGATCAGGGTTTCCGGGGTGCGTTTCATGGTGCGGTCTTGTGCTCGGTTTTGGCGTTGCGGCGGATAAGTTTCCGATAATATACCGCGGCGGTGCGCTTTTTGCAAGCCCTTCCGGCGCGCCCCGTGCCCTTTTCCTGTGGAAAAGCCTTAGCTAAAAAAAAACGAAAATCTCGGCAGAAACGTTTGAATAATCTGAACAGGGGTGTATATTGAATGGTATTAGTTCGTTTGTCAATAAAATTTACACCATCGAAAGGCGACCACATATCATGAAGATTCACGTTCTGAGCGCTGCCGCGGTCTCCGCGGTCCTCCTCGCGGGCCTGACCGCTTGCAACATCGCGAAACCTCCGACCGCCGTTTCCAAGGACAAATACACGGAAGTGACCGAGTCGGAACACCAGAAGCTCCCCGAAGGGCTGAAGCTCCTCACGCTCGACGAAGCGCAGACCATCGCGGTCCAGAACAACCCGAGCTTCAAGGCGCGCTACTTCGCGGTCTCCCAGGCCCGGGCGCAGTATTACCGCCGTTTCGCGGGCTACATGCCCACCGTGACCGCCACCTACGCCCTCAACTCCTACCACAGCCACGGCTACACCGAGGACGCGGGCCAGAGCTACAAGACCTACACCTCCGCCCCCGGCATGTCAGCCACGCTGCTCGTCTTCGACAGCTTCCAGCGTGAAATGAACCTGCTGGCGGCGCGTCACGCCTGGAAGCAGTCCGAACAGGTCGAGCAGGACGCCCGCCGTCTGCTGCTCCAGAACGTCGCCTACGCTTACAACAACGTCATGCTCGCGAAGGCCAGACGCACCATCGCCCTCGAAGACATGCGCTACAACCGCCAGCTCCTGAAGGAAACCGAGCTCAAGTACGGCATCGGCGCTTCCACGCTCTCCGACGTCCTGAACTTCAAAGTCAACTACAACAACGCCGAAAGCAGCCTCTACGCCGCGAACTACTCCCTCGCCACCTCCAAGTACGCCCTCGCCGCACTCATGGGCCTCACCGAAGGCGTCATCCCGGACACCGTCGAATTCCCCGCCGAGCTCTCCGCCGACGGCGAAATGCTCGCCGACGAGACCGTCTACCTCGACGCCGCGCTGTCCAACCGCCCCGACCTGAAGGCCCTCCGCGAAGCCCTCCAGGCGTCCAAGTTCAACTACTACTCCAGCATCGCCGCGTTCGGTCCCACCGTGACCGCCGGCATCGGCGTCGGCTACAACAACGCCGCCACGCATTACAGCCCCTATCAATACAGCGGATATACGCAGAACGGCAGCGTCCGACGCAACCGCTACAGCACGTTCAGCAGCAACGTGAACGTCTCCTGGGAGCTCTTCTCCGGCGGCAACACCTTCTTCAATATGCGCGCCTCCCAGGCGGCCATGGAAGCAGCCGAGTACAGCCTCGCCGACACCTGGATCACCGTCATTCAGGACGTCCGCACCGCGTATGAGAACTACATCGTCAGCCTCAAGACCGTCAAGCTCTACCAGAAGAACCTGGAAGCCGTCCGCAAGATGCGCGACCTGGTCGACGACGAGTACGAGGCAGGCAACTGCGCCATCACCCGTGTGAACGAAGTCCAGCGCGAATTCGTCAACGCCGAGACCGCTCTCGCCCAGGCCGTCGTGAGCCTTCACAACGCCAAGGCGCAGATCCTCGCCGCCACGAACGCGAACTGATTCTCCGCATTTCCGTTCTCCAACCGCAATCTCAAACTTCGGAGCGGGTCCCGCGACCCGTACACTTTACCCATGCAGCCAAGACTCAGATTCGCTCCCTCGCCCACGGGCCAGGTCCATATCGGAAACATCCGCACCGCGATCTTCAACTGGCTTGCCGCCCGACACATGGGCGGCAAGTTCATTCTCAGAATTGAGGATACCGACCTCGAACGCTCC
Organism: Lentisphaeria bacterium; assembly: GCA_017540385.1. Lineage (GTDB taxonomy): Bacteria > Verrucomicrobiota > Lentisphaeria > Victivallales > UBA1829 > UBA1732. The sequence continues at coordinate 3,049 of JAFYBD010000173.1, read as the reverse complement.
ACGAAGGAGGCCATCGACACCCTCCTGGAGTGCATGAACTGGCTCGGGCTCGATTACGACGAGGAGGTCCTGTACCAGACCACGCAGGCGCAGCATCATCTCGATGCCGCAAAGAAACTCATCGACGACGGCAACGCCTACCATCCCGGCCCCGTCTCGGAACATTCCCCCGTCTATTTCCGCATCCCGTACTGCTGCGACGACTATCCCTTCGTCCGCACCGTCGGCCCCGCGACCATCGCGCTCGCGTCCGGCAGCGACGTCGTCGTCTCCGGCGCCGGTCTCACGTTCACCACCCTCTCGCCGAAGGGCAAGCCGGTGGAAAATCAGGCGTGCCTGGCCGGATTCAAGGACCTCGCGGTCCTCGACGCGGACGACAAGCCGCTCTACGAGCTCACGGACGACAACGCCTGCGCGCTGCTCTCCGGCGGCGAACCCGTGACGGTTTCCGGCGCGGCGAAGCTCAAATTCATCCGCCGCGAAGTCTTCTACGACGACATGGTGAAGGGCCACCTCTCGAAGCCGCTCGACAGCATGCGCGACTTCATCATCGTGCGCAGCGACGGCAGCCCCGTCTTCCACCTCGCGAACGTCTGCGACGACATCACGCAGAACATCACGTTGATCGTCCGCGGCGACGACCATGTCGAGAACACCTACCGGCATCTTTTCATGTTCCGCACGCTCGGGGCCGAGCCCCCGTCCTACGCCCATCTGCCGATGATCGTGAACGCCCAGGGCAAGCCGTACAGCAAGCGCGACGGCGACGCTTTCGTGGGCGATTTCCGCGACAAGGGCGTGCTGCCCGAGGCGCTCTTCAACTACCTCACGCTCCTCGGCTGGTCCTCCGGCGACAACCGCGAGAAGATGACCCGCGAGGAGCTCGTCGAGGCGTTCGACCTCGCCCGCGTCCAGCACTCCCCCGCGCAGTTCGACGCGGTGAAGATGGCCAACCTGAACGGCCAGTACATCGCGGCGCTCGATCCCGCCGTCTTCCGCGAACGCGCCTGGGAATTCGCCGCCGCCTATCCGTGGCGCGAATCCGTCGACCGCGCGGCGTTCGACCGCGTTGCGAACCTCATGCAGTCCCGCACCAAGCTCATGACCGACCTGGCCGCGTGGACGTATTTCTTCGCCGTCCCGGTCGATTACGATCCGAAGGGCGTGAAGAAGTTCCTGACCCCGGATCAGCTCCGCGCCGCCCTCGCGAAAGCGGCGGAGAAGTTCGACTCCATCGACGAGAACGCCAAGGCCGTCGAGGACGCGCTCCGCGCCGTCGAGAACGGCGACGGGCTGTCCCAGTTCGCCCTGAACCAGCCGGTCCGCGTGGCCGTTTGCGGCGTCACCGTAGGCGCGAGCATCTACGAGACCGTCGAGTGCATCGGCGTCCGCGAATGTGCCCGCCGCATCCGGGGCGCTCTGGCCGCGACCGCATAACAACCACTTTCAGGAGGCCACGCGATGAACAGCATACCAGTTGACAAACTCAGGCTCCGGCTGCTCGGCGACCCCATCCTGGCCGCCAAGGCGCGCCCCGTCGAACAGATCACCGAGGAGACGCACCGCATTTCCGAGGCCATGCTCCGAATCATGTACGACTCGCACGGGATCGGTCTGGCCGGCAACCAGGTCGGACTGCTCCAGCGCATCGTGACCATCCACGTGGAACCCCCGACCGACGAGGACGGCAACGAGCTGCCCGTCGAATCGCCCGGCGAACGCGAACTCCTCCCGAAGATGCCGATCACGCTCATCAACCCGGAGATCATCTCCAAATCGGAAGCGCTCTGCCCCTTCGACGAAGGCTGCCTCAGCGTACCCGACATTTACGCGCGCGTCACGCGCAGCGCGTCCGTGGTGCTGAAATCGACCCTGCTCGACGGCACCGAGTTCATCCTCGAGTGCGGCGGCCTCCTCGCCCGCGTGGTCCAGCACGAGCTCGACCACCTCGACGGAGTCGTCTTCGTGCAGAAGGTCGACCCGGACGCCTATCCGGCCATTTCGCGCCGCGTGGACAAGCTCATCAAGCGGAACGGTCCCCGCGGGTTCAAAGTCCGGAGGCTCGTCTGACCATGACCGCTCCCGGAACACGCACGCCTGGATTCCTCGCCACCACGTTCCGGCTATGCGCCGGGACCGGAGTGGTCGCGGATATCTACACCTCCTCCCCGGGACGTGCCATCTTCCGTTTCTTCCTCCTGACCGTCCTGTGCGCAGTCATGGCCTCGGTCGTGACCACGATGGTGGAACGCCCCGCGTTCGAACGCGCCGGGCGCGCCCTCGACGAGGAGATCGGCGCGATCGTCGTCACGCCGGAGACCGTCACGTTCGAGAAGCAGCCGGACGTGCCGCGCCGCCTGAAGCTCCCCTATCTCACGCTCGAATACTTCCCCGGCAAAACCTTCACGCGCAAGGATTTCAACGAGGACGTCCCATCCGATTTCGGATTCATCATCCTCCCCGGCGGCGTCGCTTCCTGGTCCGGCCTCATCTGGAACGACGAGAACATCTTCAGCGCCGCGATCCTCCCGGCCGATGCGATGTACGCCGCGCTCTCCGGCGCATCCGAGACCGCCGCATCGCAGAAACTCCTGAATTCCCCCTGGGCGTTCTACTCCGGCCAGGGGCTCGCGGAAACGCTCAGGAACGACATCGGCGCCCCCCTGCCCCGGCCTCAGAAGGCCGAGGGGGACAAGGACGCTCCCGCACAGGAACCCCTGATCCTCACCGGCTCCCGGCTCGGATCCGGCGCGCTCTCCATACTCTCCGCGATCGTGCTGATGAAGACGTTCGCTCGGAACCTGCTGGAGATTTCGCTCCTCGTCTTCCTGGTCTCCCTGATCCAGTATCTCCGCGCATCCACGCTGCCGAAAGGCGTCGTCTTCCGGAACGTCATCACGATCATGGTCTACTCGACGTTCCCCGCGCAGATCTTCGCCACGCTCTTCGACGCGGCTGGCGGCGGACGATTCATCTCGTTCCAGCTGCTTTTCCTCTTCGTCTTTTTCTTCTACCAGTTGTTCGCGTTCCGTACCGTCCTGAAGAAACT
>JAFYBD010000172.1 GCA_017540385.1 Lentisphaeria bacterium | reverse complement strand
GTGGTCGATATGCGCGATGATGGAGAAGTTGCGGATGCGGGTCAGGTCATTCATGGGGTTTTTCCGGTGATTTGGGGGCGGGGTGAAGGAGTTTCCAGACGCGGTAGTATTCGGAGAGGCCCCAGGCCTGGGCGTCGCAGCCGCGCGGCTTGTGGGGCCAGTCTCCGTCGAGGATCTCCGGCATGTGCATGATGCAGCCGTTGTCCAGCTGGATCGCCATCGAGGACAGCAGGCTGACGGCGGTGGCGCGTCCGAACGTCCCGTGGGTCATGAAGTAGGCCTCCGGGAAGAGCGGCATCTGCCACGTCCAGGCGGTGCCGTTGTGATACGCCACCTTGCGCCGGGTATCCTCGTCGCCGCAGTAATGTCCCTGGTACGGGTTGTTCGGGTCGTTCAGCGGCGTGCCGTCCGCCGCGCAGACCGGGAGCGGATACTTCACGGGACGGTCGGCGAGGCTGCGGATGCCGCCCGGGACCAGCAGCTCGGAGGTGTTGATGAGGATCGAACGCCGGAGCGCCATGTCCCCGACCAGTCCCAGCGTGATCGCGAGGAGCTGATTCGGGCGCAGATGATCGTCGGGCACGGCGTCGGACGCGGGCGTGCCGGGCTTGCAGTGGAGGCAGTCGGAGAGATAGCCCTCTTCCGGCAGCGGGTAGTATTTCAGGAACGATTCGCGGACCCGGTCGGCGAGCTCGCTCCAGGATGCGGCCTTCTTCTCGGGGAGCGATTCGGCGAGGAACCGCAGCGCGGCATACCAGAGCGCCTGGATCTCGACCGGGTAGCCCTCGCGCGGGGTTCCGGCGGGGTAGTTGGTGTCCATCCAGGTGAAATGCGCCGGGCTGAAGATGAGGCCGCTGGCCTGATCGCAGACAATTCCGTTCGGCGTGCCTTTCAGGAGGCCCTCGGCGAGTTCCTCGAGCACGGAAATGAGCGTGCCGCGGCCGGATATCTGGGTCTTCAGGAATTGGGAGTCGCCCTCGGCGCGGCAGAGGTCGCGGACGGCGACGAAGAGCCACAGGGGGGCGTCGGAGGTGTCGCGGTTGCCGGTGTCGCTGCCGGAGATCATGTTGCAGATGGTGCCGTCCTTCGACAGGGCGGCGAACTGGAGCAGGATCTTCTTCACGTCGTCGCGGAAAGACGGTTCGAGCAGGAGACCGCGGACGAAGATGAGGGTGTCGCGGCCCCAGTCCAGGAACCACGGGAACCCGGCGATGACGGTCTTGAGTTCGCCCCGCTTGGCGATGAACGCGCGGAGGCTGTTCAGCACGACGGTCTCGAGGTCGTCGCTCATGCACGCATCGAAAGGCGGCATTTCCTTCGGAACGGGGAGGATCTTCGGTTCGTCGGGCGAGGTCATGATCTGGCCGACCAGATGCAGTGTGTCGTTGCCGTTCAGCAGGCATTTGAAATACCCGGGGCTGTACAGGTCGCAGTTCGGATCGAGTCCGCGTTCGGCCTCGACCTCCTGGTAGTTCATGTAGGACCATTCGTCGGAACGCCGGAAGACGCCCTGGGAGGCCGTGATGCGGAGGATGCGGTCGGGCGCGGGCCGGAATTCGAATCCGCCCTGGACCTCGGTCACGGCGGCCGGGAACGTGTTCTGCGGCCCCTCGGAGGCCTTCGTGGCGCAGTGGAAATTGCGGTCCTCCAGATCGGGGCTGATGATGAGGAACACCGGTTCGGCGTCGGCGATCGTCTCGCCGGACTCCGTGTAGGCGTAACGGTGGAACGACGCCCTGACGGCGTTGCGGCCCTGTTCGATGGCGAGCCGGACCATCAGGCCGACCACGCGGGCGTTGCCGACGGGGACCTTGAAACACCACACGCCGCTTCCGTCGGGCGCGACGTGGAACGTGTCGATCATCTCGTTCGTGATGAGCTGGCGGCGAGCACGGTAAATCATCCAGAAGTGGAACTGCCGCCACATGATGTGACGGTCGACCGGGACCTCGGGATGCAGATTCGCCAGCAGCAGGGCATCGTAACGGCTGGTGAGGCGGCCGGCCTCCAGGCAGACGCGGAGCGCAGCGCCGCGGCCGTTGGTCTGGAGGAACGTGCGGCCTTTCCGGAAGAATTCGTCGCGGGTGAGGGAGACGACGGCCTTGTCGACGTCGTGCGGCAGGAGCATCAGGACGGCGGTGTCGCGGTGGAGCCCGTCGTCCGTGGCCACGAACACGGAGACTTTCAGGCCGAGCGGCCGGTCCGGGGCCGGCAGAGGCGGCACGATGGATACGTGCCGGCCGTCGGCGCACGGGATCGAACGCGCCGCCACGATCACGCGGCCGTCATCGCGGACCAGATGGAACCGGAACCTGCCGGGAGCGGTCACGAGGATCGAACGGCCCGGAGCGACCATGACTTCGCGGCGGAGGTCCTCCGGCCATTTCCAGAGCATGAACGGGATGTCGGCGCGGCCGGGATAGAGGTCCTGGAGGAAACCCTCGGGGGATTCGCGGAGACGGGCGACCAGCGCCGGGACGTCGTCGTCCAGCAGCACGGGCGTGCCGCGTTTGGCCGTGAGCGCGCGCAGGACCAGGTCGGCGGCCTGCTGGTCGGCGATGTGGTCGTATTTCAGACGCCCGCCGGACACGGCCTCGTCGATGCGCTGCACCCAGTCCTGGTCCGGGGACAGGCAGACGACCTGCCCGGGCGAAAGCGCCATACTGCATCTGTGGCCGCGCTTGAAGAGCACGTCCATCCTTCGGCCGGAGATCAGATCGTACATGCGTTCTTTCGTGAACGTGGCGTAGGAGCTGTCCCACTCCACGATCGTGGTGCGGTTGCAGTCCAGATTCATCGCGACGACCAGGAAATGTTTCGGGACGCGGTCTGCGCGGATGATGACCACTGCGGCCGGGGAACCGGAATCGATGCAGCGGATGAGCGAGCCGTTGAAGAACGCGGGATGAAGCGAGAGGATGGCGTTGAGGCGCGCGATGTAGTCGATCTGGTTCGGCTCAGCGCCCCAGTTCAGCGCGCTCGCCTGGTGCACGTCGACCTTCTCCTTCGCGAACCACTCCACGCCGTTGGTGAAGCCGAACGCCCCGCAGGAGGAGGCCATGGCGCTCAGCGCGGTGCGGAGCATCGCGTAGCGTTCGCCGGAGGCCGCCAGGCGGTTGTTGTCGTGGGTCTCGGCATAATGGATCATGAGGCCGTTGGCGGCGGATTCGCCCCAGGCGTAGCCGAGGTAGCCCTCGATCTCCTGGCGCGAGTAATTCTGGAAGAGCTCGGAGTAGGCCCAGTCCATGTTCGCACGGTCGAGCAGGTTCCGCGTGACCTCGGTCGAGCCGCCGAGCCCCTCGAGGAGGAACACGGTGTCGGGGAATTCGCGGCGCACGGTTGCGACGATGTATTTCCACGCGGGCTCCGGGATCATGTACCCGGCGTCGCAGCGGAACCCGTCGACGCCGCGCTTGCACCAGGTGAGGAAGACGTTCGCGAGGTAGCTCCACAGCGGCGGGTTCTTGTGGTCGAGCTCGATGAGGTCGCCCCAGGTGACGCCCCACGCGCCGGGCGAGACGTACGTGCGGTCGACGTCGCGCACGAACCAGTCGGGATGCTCCTCCTGGAGCTTGGACGCCCAGCCGGTGTGGTTGATCGCGATGTCGAGGAAGAGGAACGCGTTCTTGCGGTGGACGGCATCCACGAGCTCGCAGAACTGTTCCAGCGGGGACGCCTTGGTGTCGAACTCCGCGAGGGCGGGGTCGACCGCGGTGAAATCCTGCGAGGCGTAGGGACTGCCGAAGCGTCCCATGCGGGCGTAGGTGGTCGGGACCGGATTCACCGGCAGGAGATGGATGATGCGGCATTTGAGGCGGTCGACGATGTGGTCGAGTTCGCGCGCGAGCGCCCGGAAGGTGCCGCTGCCGGGGATCACGGAGTAGCCGGATCTGTCCAGCAGGCCGATGCCCTCCTCCGATACGCCTTCGGGCAGGACGGAGGACGGGCGATTCTTGTTTTCCCCGAACTGGCGGACGAACGCGCAGTACACGGTGTTCGAGGCGCAGTAGGCCGCGGAGATGACGTTCAGGTGGATGTTGTCGCCGCGAGCCCACGCGGTGTTCATGTCCTCGTCGACGATCCCGCATTTGCACTCGAAGTGCCCGACCTCCGTGAGGGCGAGCCGGACCCGGAACGAATACTCGTCCACGCGCTGCATGGGGATGTTGTTCCAATCCTGCCCGATCGGGTTCAGGTGACGCTCGGTGCGGAGGATCGTCTCGTCGCGCTGGATGGCGGCGTTGCCGATATTGGTGCAGAGAAACGCCCTTCCAGTCAGGGGTTCCGTGCCGGAGAGGAGGAATTCGATGGTGTCGCCGCAGAACCTGAGCAGATGGCTTCCGGTCTGGGGATATTGCTTCAGTTCAGGCATGATCTCGTCTTTCGTTGGTTCGACCGATGATGAGGCTCACTCGATCTCGACGTCTCTCGTCTTCGGGTAGACCGTGATTTCAAACACTTCGGAACGGGTCTGAAGCGTGTTCAGGGCGATCTGGGCGTAGAGGGCGATGGTGTAACGCGCCTGTCTGCGCGGAGGACGCGCATGCTCCAGGAACGTCAGCGGCACGTCGAGGACGGCGCTGTTGTTCGGCTGGAGGGTGAGAGCGGAACGTCTGGGATGGGATTTCCGGCGGAGGGAATCGGACGCCTCGACGTCGGGCCACGCGAGCTGCCAGGCGTCGTCCTTGATCTCGCCGGACTTGCCGGGCTCGCAGAACGCGTAGTACAGGCGGATGTTGTCGGACTCGTTCATGAACCACTCGTTCACGGAGACCGGCGTGACGTCCATGTTTCGGAGGAGGAACGTCATGACCTGGTTCGGGGTGCCGAGGGTGTAGTCGTAGCGCAGATAGCCGTGCTCGAGGGCCATGTTCGCGGTGACCTTCTGGAAATACTTCGTCTCGTCGTACTCGTGCGCCGTGCCTGGTTCGGCCGAACACGCTCCGAGCAGGAGAACCGCGAGGAGACAGAGGCAGGCCGCGGCCGTCTTTCGGACGGCGGCGCGGCGTGAGGTTTTTCGGGAAACGGGCATGGTGGCCTTTCGGGTTTTCGGGGCGGGACGGGACGGCAGTTCGTCGTACATGGCGCGGAAGAGCTCCTTCAGGAACTCCGCGTCGTCCACGTCTTCGACCAGCAGCATCTCCTTCCCGTCCGGGTACGGCAGTTCGCGCGGGGCGTCCGGCAGGAGGGCGAGCGCGGCGGGGACGGGCTTTACCAGCAGGCGGTCGTCGTAGATGCCGCCGGCGACCTTGTCCCCGCAGTACAGGATATATTCTCCCATCATGGCGCGATGGGAGATCCCGTTCAGCCCGGAGAGCTGATCCAGTACAAACGTCAGATATTCTTTGCTGGAAGCCATGTGTTCAAACCTCTCCCGCCGGAGACGGAGTCGCGCGGGAAAGCTCAGCCGCGGGGGGCGGTGGCGCCGGATTCCAGCGCGTCGCGGACGTCGTCGTTCACGCCGGTGTACTTCGGGTTGCCGGGCATGATGCCGCGGTTGGACTGCTTGATGAAGTTGATGAACATCTCGACTTCCGGGCAGTCGTTGTTATTCTTCGCGATCTGCTCGAGCGCGTGGGGACTGCTCAGGCCCTCGAAGAAGAACGTCTTGATGGCACGGCGGATGGCGAGGCGCGTATTCGGGCTGAGGTTCGCACGGCGGAGTCCGATGGTGTTCGGGCCGCAGATGTAGTTCGTCTCGCGGAGCATGCTGAAGGGCGGCACGTCCTGGCCGATGAGGCAGGTCGGGGCGATCATGGCGAGCGAGCCGATGCGGCAGAACTGGTGGATCATGACGAATCCGCTCAGGACCGCGCCGTCGTCCACGTGGACGTGGCCGGAGAGCTGGGTGTGGTTCGCGATGGTCACATGGTCGCCGATCACCACGTCGTGCGCGACGTGCACGAACGCCATCAGCAGCACGTGGTTTCCGACCACGGTCTTCAGCTGCTCGAAGGGCGGCCGGTGGATCGTGACGAATTCGCGAATCACGGTGTGGTGGCCGATCTCGCAGAAGGAGATGAGCCCGCGATAGAAGCGGTGGTCCTGCGGCTCCGCGCCGACGAGGGCGTTGAAATAAATGCAGCAGTCGGAGCCGACGGTGGTATAACGACAGATCTTCACGTGGGCGTCGATGTAGCAGTTGTCGCCGATGGTCACGTTATCCTCGATCACGGCGTAGGGGCCGATCTCGACGTTTTTGCCGATCTTGGCGTCGGGAGATACGATGGCGGTAGGATGAATCATAGCGGATCCTTTCGTGTTCCGGAAAAATGCGTTTCCCATAATATACCCCGCCTGGGACCCCTTATCAAGCGGTTTTCTATATTTAAAGCGAAAAAACTTCCCCGGAGCCCGGACGCGTCACAGCTGCTTGAAGCGGGACGGCTCGGCGCGGAACGCCGCGAAGAACGGGAAAAGGAGCGGCGGACACACCGCGAAATACGGCAGAACGCCCAGGAAGAGCACCCACGGCAGCATCCGGCGATGCTTCAGCAGGGACCGCACGGGGCCGATGGCGAACACCGCCAGCGGCGCGGCCGTCCACAGGGCCAGCAGCGGCCACTCCATGCAGACGGCCGGCACGAACGGCGACCAGTTCAGCCAGAGGGCTGCGGGCACGAGCGCGAGCACGACCGCCAGGGCCGCGACCACGCCGATCACGCGGAATTTGTTGCCGCGCTGGAGCAGCAGCCCGGCGAGCGCGGGAAGCATCCACCAGACGTTCAGGGGCATCACGAACGCCGTGAGCCCGCAGAAGACGATCGACGTCACGAAGAACATCACGAATCCGCAGGCCGCGAATTTGAGGTAGAAAAACATCTGGAGGCAGAACCCGGCCAGCGCGAGCGACGCCGGATCCACGTACGGAAACAGCATGTCGAGCCCGGCGCCCCGGTAGGCGGCCAGGTTCAGCGCGCCGATCATGGGCTCGTCGCCGCCGGACATCATCGAACGGATCAGGCCGGAACAGCTCTCCGGCAGGAAGACGTCCAGCGCGACGGTCGTGAGGACGCTCCATAGAAACGCCATCTTCCACGGCTGGTACAACCGCGCCGCGAGGTAGACGAGACCGGCTGCGGCGACGAATCCGAGCCGCGAGGGCGCGAACGCGTCGAACCGAACGGCCGCGAGCAGGAGCGTGAGCAGGAACGCCCCCTGCGCGTACTTCACGTGCCGGACGTGTTCCTCGTCGGTGTCGGAGAGCGAGGCCACGCTCCGTTTCACCTGGCGCATGTCGCGGAACCGCCATTCGTAAGCAGTCCAGATCGACAGCAGACCGTCGCGGAACCGGATCTTCTTGCCCTCGTCCGGCTTGCGCGGGTAATACGACACCGGGACCTCGTAGGGATGGATGCCGAGCCGGAGGAGTTTCGCGGTGATCTCGGGCTCCCATTCGAACCCGTCGCCCTCGAGGTCGGCCGCGAGCACGCGGATCAGACAGCCCCGGAACGTCTTGTAGCAGGTGGCCTCGTCGGTCAGATTCGCGTTGAACAGCATGTCGATGAGGAACGTGAGGCTGAGCGCGCCCAGGTAGTAGCCGGGCGAGGAGTAGATGCGGTTACGGTTGCTCTCCTCGCGCGAGCCGTAGACGACCTCACATTCGCCGCGGAAGATGGGGCCGGCGCAGGCGGCGTAGTCGCGCGGGTCGTACTCGAGGTCGGCGTCCTGGATGATGACGGCTTCGCCGGTCGTGGCGGCCACGGCTGCCTTCACGGCGGACCCCTTTCCGCCGTTCTCCTTGTCGATGCACACGGCGTGAACGCCGGGATGCGCGGCCATCCAGGAGCGGATGAGCTCGGGGGAACGGTCCGTGGAACCGTCGTTCACGATGACCAGTTCCAGCAGCAGGTCGCCGCATTGCGCCTCCGCTACGCGGTCCAGCATAGCCACGACGGTCCTCTCTTCGTTGAAGACCGGGATCACGACGGACAGCAGATGGGACATGGCGGAGCTTTCAGGCGGAGTGACCGCCGGTGGGCGTTACATGGCGTCGGGGATGCCGATTGTCAGCGCGGCCAGGCCGTCGGCGAGGACGTC
>JAFYBD010000018.1 GCA_017540385.1 Lentisphaeria bacterium | reverse complement strand
GCGCACCGCGTTCTGGTCCTGGGTGTAGTAACGGTTCACATAGACCGTGTAGCGCAGAAAGATGATGTCCTCGTCGTCGAGGTCCTTCGGGAGTCCGCTGAACTGCCAGAACACCGCGTCGCCCTCCTCGATAAGCCCGCGCGTGGCGATGAGCTCGCGCCGGATCTCGTAGAATTCCTCGCGGCGTCTCTGGTCGTCCTGGTACTGCTCCACGCTCTGGCCGCGTTCCCGGGCCGCGGCGATGCGACGGTCGAGTTCCTGCTGCGCGAGGGCGTTGAAATCGGGGCGTTCGGGGGCGTAGACCGCACGGGCGGTCAGGACCTGTTCTTCCAGCAGCGCGCGGTCGGCCTCGGAGAATATGGACGAGCTCAGGCGGAACGACAGGAAAACATAGATTACGGCGGCCGCGATCAGCAGCAGCGCCAGATGGATCAGCACGACGCCGGTGTATTTGCCCAGCAGGACCACCACGCGTTTGACCGGCTTCACGGCGATCATGTGCAGCTGGGCGGTCTCCACATCGGAGCTGACCTCGGAACACGCCAGCCAGACCGACGACACGCAGAGGATGAACCCCGCGAATCCGAGGCAGTATTGCAGGAAAAGCTGCACGTCGCCCCTGGGCGTGCCGTCGCCGACCAGCGTCTGCGGCAGCAGGAAGATGCTCAGGAGCAGCAGGATCAGCAGCAGCCGGAAGATGTGGGATCGGATCGCCGACCGGCATGTCAGCTTCACTATGGCGAGGTACGCGGTCATCGTGCGTCAGTCTTTCCCGTCCGGGGTGCGGTTCAGCAAATCCATGAGCTTGCGGTTCGCTTCGGACATCTTCGCCTCCATCTCGCGGCGTTCCGCCTCGGATTTTTCCACCTCGGGAGCAGGCGCGGAAGCCTGGAGGGACGCGAAGAGCTCCTCCTGTTTCCGTTTCGCGGCTTCCTGCTCGGCGGCTTCGGCGTCCTCCTCCATCCGCCGGGCGATGCTCTTCGCGGGAGTCTCCTCCTCGTGGGTCAGCGACTCCAGCACGGATTTCGCGTCGGCGGGTCCGCCAGTGAGGTATTCGGCGATGGCGCCGCCGGAACGGGAACCGGAGGTCTCGATGCTTTCCTTCTTCGCCTCGTTCACGATGTCGACGAAGAAATCCTCGAGCGACATGTGGGGGTGGCGGACGGTCATTTCGCCGTCGGGGACGCTCTCGCGGACGATCTCGCGGATGCGGCGGAGCGCATCGTCGGGCAGTTTCGGCACGGTGATGGTGTCGTTGGTGCGGATGGTCAGCAGGTCCTCCATGCCGCCGTTGGCGCGGATCCGGCCGCCGTACAGCACGATGATGCGGTCGCAGACCTCCTCCACGTCGCTCAGCAGATGACTCGTCACGATGACGGTCTTGCCGCGCTTCTTCAGGAGCTTGATGAGGTCCTTCACCTCGCGGCAGCCCAGCGGGTCGAGCCCGGAGGTCGGCTCGTCGAGGATCAGGAACGCCGGATCGTTGATCATGGCCTGCGCGAGTCCGATGCGGCGCGCCATGCCCTTCGAGAATTCGCCGACGGGGCGGTTCCGGGCGTGAGCGAGTCCGACCATATCCAGGAGCTGGTCGCAGCGGCGCGTGCGCTCCTCTTTCGAAAGCCCGAAGAGCGACGCGAAGAAATCGAGCATTTCAAACGCCGTCAGGTACTTGTACAGGTACGTCTCCTCCGGCAGATAGCCGATGAGCTTCTTGTTCCCGACGTCCCGGGGCGACTTGCCGAACACGGTCAGGCGGCCGCCGGTGGGATACAGCAGTCCGAGGAGCATTTTCACGGTCGTGGACTTGCCGGACCCGTTCGGGCCGAGCAGACCGACCACTTCGCCCTCGCGGACCTCGAAATCGACGTCGTTGACCGCCTTCGCTTTCGGGCGGTTCCAGAAATCGCGGAAGACCTTGGTCAGGCCGACTGCGCTCACCACGACGGGGCGTTCGGCGGACGCGGGCGTCTTTTCGGGTTCTCTCACAGGCTGTTCCATGGGGTCACTCTCCATCCGCCGCCTTGTGCACGGGGTCCTGCGCGGTCAGTTCCTCGCCGGTACGGACCAGGCGGGCGCTGTTGAAGATCACGATGAGCGTGCTCACGGTGTGAAGCGCGGCTGCGGCGATCGGGTTCATGCGGCCGAATACGGACAGGATGATGCCGCAGAGGACGAAACTGAGTCCGAACGCGAGGTTCTGGTACATGATCGCGCTGGTCTTGCGGGACAGGACGATCAGGAAGGGCACGCGGCGGAGGTCGTTGGTCATGAGCGCGATGCTCGCGCTGTTGATGGCGATGTCGCTGCCGATGGCGCCCATGGCGATGCCGAGGTCGCCGGCGGCCAGCGCGGGCGCGTCGTTCACGCCGTCGCCGACCACGGCCACGGTCGAGGTCTTCTTGACTTCTTCCACGTAGGCGACCTTGGTCTCCGGCAGGCAGTCGCTCCGCACGTCGTCGATGCTGAGCTGGGAGGCGATGCTCACGGCCACGCTGCCGCGGTCGCCGGTCACCATGGCGCAGCGCGTCACGCCGATGGCCTTGAGTTCGTTGATGGCGGTCGCGGCTTCGGCGCGGATCTTGTCCTTGAACCCGATCCAGCCGATCACCTTGTCCTCCACGGCCACGAACACCACGCTCATCGTCTCGTGTTCCTTCGAGTCGAGGACGGGCAGCGTGAGCCCGGTGCTCTCCAGCCATGCGGCGCGGCCCACCAGGACGCGGCGTCCGTCGAGCATGGCGATCACGCCTTTGCCGGGGACTTCCTGGAACCCGGAAACGGGTTTGGCCGGGATGCCGACTTCGGCGGCGAGACGCTGCAGCGCCTGCGCGGTCGGGTGATTGCTGTGAGCTTCGAGCGAAATCGCCGTCAGGAGCAGTTCCGCGGGCTCCACGCCCTCGGCCACGGGATTCAGGCGCGCCACGGAGAGTTCGCCCTCCGTCAGCGTGCCGGTCTTGTCGAAGACCACCGTGCGGATCTTGCTCGCGAGCTCCAGGTGGTTGATGTTCTTGATGAGCACGCCCAGACGCGCCGCAGCGGCCACCGCGGCCACGATCGTGGTCGGAGTCGCCAGGACGACCGCGCAGGGGCAGGAAATGACCAGCAGCGAGATCACGCGGTCCATGCTGCCGCCCGGCAGCCACCACGTGATGATCGCCAGCATCAGGATGGTCGGCGTGTAGTAGCCGGCGTAACGGTCGATGATGCGCACGAACGGGGTCTTGTTGCGTTCGGCCGAACGGATCATCTGTTCGACCTTGCCGAGCGTGGTGTCCTTGCCGAGGCGCGTCACGCGGACCTCGAGGCCGCCGGAAATGTTCAGCGTGCCGGCGTACACTTCGTCGCCCGCGTTCTTGTCCTCCGGCATGGATTCGCCGGTGATGGACGCCTGGTTCACGGCGCTTTCGCCGCGCACGATCACGCCGTCGACCGGGAAGTTTTCGCCGGGACGCACCCCGATCACGTCGCCGACGGCCAGTTCGCTCACGGAGACCTCGGCCTCCGCGCCGTCCGCGCCGATGCGGTGGGCAGTGCGGGGCGTCAGGCGGATCAGTTCCTCGATGGAACGCTGCGCGCCGCTGGCGGTGTGGGATTCGATGATGATCGTGATGAGCAGGAAGAACGCGATGATGCCCGCCATACGGAAGTCGCCGGAAGCGAACGCCGCGAGGATGGCGAGCGCGACGAGTTCGTTCATGTACACGCGGCCTTCGATCAGGTCGCGGATGGCGGTCGCCACGATCGGCAGGGCCAGCGTGACCGCGCCCAGAGCGGCGCTGAGTTCGGAGGCGAAGACTTCGCCGGGGAAGAGCAGCGACAGCAGGTAGGAATTCACGATCAGGAAGCCGCCGACGAACGCGAACGATGCGCGTCCCATGGAGCGGGCATGGCCGACGCCTTCGCCGATGGGTGCGCCGCAGGAAATGCAGCGCGTGGGCTCGTCCGGGTCGTGGTCGTGGCCGCAGCAGCAGTCGTCGTGATCGTGATGATGGTGATCGTGGCCGTGGTCGTGATCGTGGTCGTGATGCTGACCGCAGGCGCAGACGCCTTGGGCTTCGACGGCCGGGGACGTTTCAAGTTTCATTTCTTCCGCCATGGTTTACTCCCCCTTTCCGTCGTCGTCGTTCGCGCCGGCCGGAGCCGACGCCGCACGCTGCTGCAGGGGTTCCTGGTTCACTTTCAGCCACAGCACGGACTGGCCGCCGCCCCTCACGTCCACGATGAACTTGTCCTGGACCGGAGCGATGGCCTCGGCGAGAGTGTCGGAGAAGAGCGACACGAGCGTCGCCTCCCGGTTCTTGCTGTACTGCGCGTAGATTTCATCGAAATACGCCGCGTCGGCGGAGACTTCCTTCACCACGCGGAGCTTGTATGCCTCGGCGTCGGCCAGAATCTTCGCCGACTGCGATTTCGCGAGGTTCTCCTGTTCCACGCTGTAGGTCCGGGCCTCCTCGACCACGCGCTCGGCGTCGGTCTCGGAGAGCAGGAGCTTCTGGAACGACTGGAGCGTCACGACCGGCGGGGCCGCGATCTTCAGCGTCAGGTTCTCCAGCGTGATGCCGAAATCCATGGCGGCGATGCGGTCCACGAGAGCCTGCTTCACCACGGCCTCGTATCTCGCGCGGTCGTAGTAGGTCGATTCGAGGTTGAGGACGGCACTCGACGAGATCACCACGTCGTTCAGCAGGTCCTTCAGCATGATTTTCGCCGGACCGAGCGACGCCACCTGCCCCTTCAGGCCCTCGCCCTGGAGCTGCGCCGCACCGGAAGTCTCCGCGTCCGTGCTCAGGCACGTCAGGAAGAACTTCTGCGGGTCGGTCACGCGGTAGGTCATCACCCATTCGCAATGAAGCATGGAGTTGTTGCCGAGCAGGACGTAGCCGTCTTTGCCGGGCACGAGCTTCAGGTCCGCTTCGGTCGGCTCGGAACCGTCTGCCTTCACGCCCTGGAAATACAGGTACTCCGGCTCCATCGGCATGAACGCCGTGCTGGTGATCTCCTGCTTGTTGATCGGGATGCGCACGATCTTGTTCACGGGATAGGGCAAGAACCAGTGCCAGCCCTCCTTGCACTCCTGCTTGAACTTGCCGAACTGCAGCACGATCACGCTCTCCGTGGTCGTATCCACGATGAACGAGCCGCCGAATATCAGGAACCATCCCAGCGAGACGATGATGAACGCCGCCAGGATGCCGAAAAACATCTTCAGCGCCCGGGACAGGAAATCCACGCCCGTCGAGAGCTGGCCTTCCCCGGGTGCGCCGGATGCTGTCTGTTTCAATTCTTCCGCCATGGGGGCACGCTCCTCACTTCTTCTCCGAAGCGTTCTTCTCGGACGCGAACGAGGCCGCCGTGCCGTTCAGGACGTCGAACGGCGCGGACTCGGTGCTCAGGATCAGCGTGGACTTCGAGGACAGGATCTTCTTCATGGCCTGGAGTTTCCGCAGGAACGACGCGAGTTCGGGCTCCTTGGTGAACACGGCGTAGTAGGACGCGGCTTCGGCGTCGCCCTCGGCCATCAACGATTTCGCTTTCGCCTGGGCCTGCGTGATCATCTTGCTCTTCTCGGTATTGGCGAGCGTGCGGATTTCCTCCGCCTTCGTCTTGCCCTCGTCGCGCTTGCGGGCGGCTTCGGTCTCGCGTTCCTGTTTCATGCGGCTCGCGATGGCCGTAGCGGTCTTTTCGGGGACGCCGATGGACGAGAACAGCACGTCGCTGACCTCGAGCCCGTATTTTTCCATCACGTCGGGCGCGATCATCTCGAGGATTTCCGCCCGCATCTGCTCGATCTTCATGAGGTTCGGATCGGTGTTGATGAGCTGGTCGTAGTCGTATTTCCCGACCACGGCTGCCTTCGCCGTGCGCATGCGACCGCCGAGGTAGCCGAGCGCAGTTTCGAGCTTGGGAGCGGCCTCCTTGAACCGTTTCAGGTCCTTGATCCGGTAGATCACGTTCAGGCCGATCACGACCTGTTTCTGGTCGCGGGTCGTGGTCTCCTCGAGGTGGCCGATGTTGCCGTCGTACGGACGCTTGCGGATGTCGTAGCGGATGACCTGCTGGAAGGGCAGCGGCAGGCGCAGATGCAGCCCGGGTTCGGCTTCCTTCGTGATCTTGCCCATCGTCAGCACGAGCGCGCGCTCGGTGGCGGGCACCTGGAAGGTGAAGATCGCCAGCAGGAAGATCGCGGCGACGATGATGCCGAGGAGGATGGTGGGGAGATAGTAGCCTTTTTTCTTTTCAGGCTTCGGTGTTTCTTTCATATCCGGGCTCCGTTCAAGTTGTTGTTATGTAATCAGTTAAAAAACATTTCCGGTCTCTGTCGCGGGCAACGGACGCGCCCGCACGCACAGATTCATCCTTATAATGTAGCCCCATTTTTCCCTTTTTCAATCTCGTCGCCCTTTTTTTTCGCAAAAAACGGGCCGGATTTCCGCGCTTTTTCAAATGACGCCGTATTCCCGGACAGAAAAACGTCTATTCGGCCCCGCAGAAAACAGCGATAAAAAAACGTGCTCCGGGCGTCCCGGCAAAATACAACCGGAGCGTCGTCGGAACACGTCGCGAAATCAACTCAAACGACTGGCTGTCAGGACGCCGGACCGGTCGCAGCGGGGGCGTCTCCGGCGGGCTTTTTCCCCGGCAGGAAGAGCCATTTGGACGGGATCTCGTAGTTCTTCGGGTCCTTCAGCATCTCCAGGACTTCCGACGGCGGATTCAGTACGGTCCCGTCCGGGTCGAGCTCGGCCTTCTCCGCCACCTTCCGCACCTTGCTCCCGGTCGTGGCGAACTGCACCACGCCGATCTCCCAGCCGCCGTCCTTCGGCTCCGCCGACAGGATGTACGAATACGGCCGCGTCATGAAGACGAATTCCGGGTTCACCTTGTGCTGCTCCACCAAGTAGACCGTGTCGGCCGCGAGCAGGAAATACTGCGCGCCGTCCTGCTTGAACGGCACGAGCAGGATCGGCAGCCACGTCTCCGCGGAGTCGTCCTTGTCGCCCGGCACGGTCACGAGTCCGCGCAGCGTGCAGGAATCGAGCGAGACATCCTCCTTCGTTTTTCCGTCGGAACGTTTCGAGGTGAAGACGACCGTGATGTCCTCGTCGTCCTTATGGAACGTCCCGGTCTTGAGCAGCGCGTCCGCCGTGCCCGGGTCGAGCATCCCGACCGGCGAATCGTCGTCGACCGGCGGATAGTACAGCGGAGTGAAACCGCAGGATGCGAAAACGAGGGTGCAGAGCACGGCTGCGAGAGCCGAACCGGCAAAACGGAGCGGGTCCTTCATGATTCAAGCCTTTCTACGGGAAACCGGCCGCGAAAACGGCCTGCGTGTCAAATCGTTTGGTGTATTTGACCGCAGTTTTGTACGGATGTTCCGGCATTTCCCGGATTTCCCGGAAAAAATCTGCGCCGTCGCCCCGACAGGCAAAGAAAAAGCCCGGTCCCAATTCATCGGAGACCGGGCGGGAAAGAACGATTTCGAGACCGTATAACGGGCTAGTATTCGCGGATGTTCAGCACCATGACCGGCACGGTGATGCACACCGACCAGTACAGGCACATCACGGCCGCGGATTTGATGATGCTGTCCCAGTTGATCGCGTCGATCGTGAACATCTGCGTGTAGCCGTCCATCACGCGGGTGATGAGGAACGGCTCGATTTCCTTGGCGTACTGCGCGAAGACGAACTGCAGGATGAAGCTCACGAAGAAGAACACCATGCCGCCGGTGGCAGCTACGCTCATGCGTTTCACGAAGGCCGAGATCAGGAAGGACACGGAGCTCGTAGCAGAGAGCGCGAACGCCGAGTACAGCGCCGCGCAGTAATACGACACGATGGCCTTGTTCGCGGAGACCAGCCCCACATTCGAGGGGACTTCGCCCGGCGCGCCCATGAACAGCGTGATCTGCATTTTCGAAAGGCCGAAGAACGTGATGCCGACCAGCATGTTCAGCACGGCGAAGACCATCGTGTAGAAAAGGATGATGAGGAAGACCGAGACGAACTTCGCGATCACCAGCCGCGTGCGGGAGTAGCCGCGCGACAAATACACCCTCAGCGTGCCGTCCTGGAGCTCGCTCGCGATGGATTCGCCGGCGAACATGAACGAGAAGATCGGCATGACCACCCAGAACAGGATGAAGCCGGAGAACCGGGCGAACATCAGGCCGTCGCAGAGCTTGGCGGGGTCGTTCACGAGCATCGAGAGGAAATAGGGCATGCCCTTCACCATGTTGCCGGACATCTTCTGCAGGTCGTCGTGGATGTGGCGGAAGACGAGGACCATGAGGAACATCAGGAACGCGAACCCGATGAGCATGATGTAATGCTTCTTCTGGGACGTGAGCTTCACGACTTCGTGGTAAATCGACAGGATCATGAGCGCACCTCGTTTCTCACGGCGGATTCGCCTCCGGTGAGCTGGAGGAAGATGCGCTCCAGCCGGTCGGGCTCGTTCTCCAGCATCGACACGGAGAACCCGTTCTTCACAAGCGTTTCGTTGAGCTCTGCGGCGCAGTCGTCGCTCGTCTCCACGCGGAGCACGTTCTCCTCGTTCTCCTTCAGTTTAAGCGAAATGATGCGGGGCCCGAACGTCTCCTTCAGCAGGGCTTCGGCGCGTCCGGGCTCGGTGGTGCGGATGAGCGTGACGGGGCTCCGGCGCAGGATGTCCTCCATTTTCCCCTCCGCGGCGATCTGGCCGTGGTTCAGGATGGCGAGGTTCGAGCAGATCTTTTCGATCTCGCCGAGCATGTGGCTGGTGACCAGCACGGTCGCGCCGAGGTCGGCTCCGAGGTTGCGGATGAGGTTGCGGATGTCCACGATCCCGCTCGGATCGAGGCCGTTCGTGGGCTCGTCGAGGATCACGAAACTGGAGTCCGGCAGCAGCGCCAGCGTGATGGCCAGGCGCTGTCTCATGCCGAGCGAGAATTCCCGCACGCGGTGGTTCATCCATCCGGCGATCCCGGTGTATTCGGCGAGCTCCTCGCGCCGGGCGCGGTATTTCTTTCCGTGCCCCCGGGAGAGGATGTCGAGGTTGAGGCGCGCGCTGAGGTCGGGGTAGAACGCAGGGGAGTCCACGATGGCCCCGGTCCCTGCGAGCGCCTTTTTCGGGCTCGACTCCACGTCGATGCCGTTGACCGTCACGCGGCCGGAGTCCGGGTGCGCGAGCGAGGTCACGATGCGGAGAAGCGTGCTTTTCCCGGCTCCGTTGGGGCCGATGATGCCGAAGATGGAGCCTTTCGGGATGCTCAGCGACGCTCCGTCGAGCGCCTTGAACTTCCCGAAGGATTTCACCACATTCTCCACTGTCAGAACGCAGTCGTTCATAATTGTCCTGTTCTTGCTGATTCCGTCTTCATGGGGCGGTTGGTTCGAGGCCGAAGAAACGGATGGTGGTACGGTTTTTCTCCGGGGCGACCTTTCGGGGGTCGGAGAGGTAGATTTCGCGGTGTACGGGTTCCCGGCGCGCGAGCCCGTGCGAAGCCAGGAAGGCGTTCATGGCGGCGAACGTCTCCGGCTCCGTGTCGTACGGCCCCGCGTGAAGCATCTGCACGGACCGCCCGTCGGTCATGGTCTCGAACGTCGCCCGCTCGAGCAGTTCCGCCGGGACCTTTTTCCGCGCGGACGCACGGGCGCGTTCGACCACCTCCGGCGTCACGAATCCTGGCTGGCGGATCATCAGCCGGTAACGGAGCTTCGTCTTGTCGAGCCGTCCGGGCTCCCACGAATCGGACTCCATGCGCCACACGCCCTCCAGCGGAAACACCGTGTACTCCCGGTAACCGGGCGGAGTCCAGCCGGATTTCGGCATCATGCGCACGCCGTAGGAAAGCGCGTAAAGCAGCCCGACGACCGCCTGGAATTCTTCGCTCGCCGGGGACCCCGCGCCGTCTACGATGAAATACTGCATCGGGGGCACGTCGAGCAGCGTGGGGACGGGTTTCGCGAGGTAGAACTCCTTCTCCGTCTTGCGCCATTCGTATTTGGGTACGGCGACCGGTTTGGCCGGTTTGGCTGATTTCGGCATGGGGTGGCGGTCACTTTCTCGGGATCTTGAGCTTCTGGCCGATCTGCAGCATGTCGCTCTTCAGGTTGTTCGCCTTCTTGATGTCCTGCACGGTCACGCCGTAAGCTGTCGCGATCACGGACAACGTCGCGCCCTTCTGCACCTCGTAAATGTCGTATTCGGGCGCGGTCGCGACCGGGGCCGGGACCGTGACGGGGGCCGGGGTGGCCGCGAGCTTGTCGATCTTGGAGAGGATGGCTTTCATCTGCGCTTCGCGGGCGTCGGCGTCGGCCGCCGACTGGCGTTTCACCGCCGAGATCTCGTTCAGGAGCTGCTTGTTCGTCTCCTGAAGCGACGCGAGCTTGCGTTCGAGCTCGATCATGCGCGTCTCAAGTTCCGCGTTCTCGTCCTGCACCTGTTTCAGCCGGGCGGCCGTGTTGCCCGCGAGCTCCTCCACGTAGGAGACGATGTCGCGCCGGGTGGAACCCGTGCCCGTCGTGCGGGTCGTCGCGGCCGCTGCGGTCTGAGCTGACGCGGCCTCGACGGGCTGCGGAGCGGCGTTCTGGGCGAATAGGGACTGTCCGGCGAATACGGACACGGCGACGAGGGATATGGCGGCAAATTTCATGATCGGCTCCTGGTTTGCATGGGTGTGCGCGTAGTACACTATAAAGTAACGCATAAAAGCCGGATTGCAACCCCTTTCCGCTTTTTTTCGGGCGTATTTTCGGAAAATGATTTGATTTTCGGCGTTTTCGGGGTAACGTATCTTGCAGACGACACACAGAACAACCGCACAGGAGACGTCTTACATGTACGACCGCGTTCTCAGATTCCTCAATGAAAACGACCATTTCGCCAAGGAAAACGGCATGGTCATCACCAGCATCACCGACGGGGCCAGCGAAGCCGTCCTGACCGCCACGGAGCGCCACTTCAACGGCGTGGGCATCATCATGGGCGGCGCGCTCTTCACGCTCACCGACTTCGCGTTCGCCGCCGCACTCAACTCGTTCGGGTTCCGCGCCGTCGGCATGAACGCCTCCACCTCGTTCCTGAAGCCCGGAAAGGGCGTCCCCGGCGCGAAGTTCACCGCACGCGCCAAGCTCGTCTCGAAGACCCGCCGCACCGCCGTCTTCGACGTGGACGTCCGCGACGAACAGGGCCGCCTGCTCACGCACAGCATCATGACCGGATTCATCTCCGAAACCCCGCTCTTCGACGACTGACCCCCCCGCAAACGCCATGAAACAGAATCCAGCACAGAACACCGCGTTCACCCGGTTCGCCGCCCTGCCCCCGGCGGAGCAGATCGTCGCGATCATGAACCGCATCTACGAAAACGGCATGACCACGACCAGCGGCGGCAATCTCTCCGTACTCTCCCCCGACGGGTCGCTGTGGATCAGCCCGTCCGGCATCGACAAGGGCACGCTGCGCCCTGCGGACATCATGTGCGTCCGCCCCGACGGCGCCGTGCTCGGCCCCCATAAGCCATCCTGCGAATACCCGTTCCACAGCGGAGTCTGCCGGATGTGTTCCGACGTGAAGTCCATTCTGCATGCGCACCCCCCTGCCCTGGTGTCGTTCAGCATCGCCGGCAGGATTCCCGACACAGCCGTTTTCCCGCGCACGAAATCCCTCTGCGGCGAAGTCGGATTCGCCCCGTACGACATCCCCGGCAGCCGCGCCCTCGGCGACAAGATCTCCGCCGTTTTCGCGCAGGGGCCGCGCACGGTCATGCTGGAGAACCACGGCGTCTGCCTCGGCGGCGCATCCCTGCTCGAAAACTATCTGCGGTTCGAGACGCTCGATTTCTGCGCCCGGACCATTTACCTCGCCTCGCTCCTCGGCTGCGAACCCGTCGCGCTCACCGATGCGCAGATCGGGGCGTACACGGCCGCGCAGAACGAGGAATACGAACATTTCGCGCCGGAGCCCGCCTCCGACCGGGAGAACGAACTCCGCGCCACCGTGGCCGCGCTCGTGCGGCGCTGCGTGCGGCAGAAACTCTTCACCGGTGCGTCCGGGGCGTTCGCGGCCAGACTCGACGCCGAATCGTTCCTCGTGACCCCGGCCGTCTGCGACCGCGCCGACCTCGCGCCGGACGAACTCGTCCTCGTTCGCGGGGCATCCTGCGAAGCGGGCAGGACGCCCGACCCACGCGCCGGGTTCTTCCGCGATCTCTTCGCCGCACGGCCGGACGTCAACTCCGCCACGGCAGCGAATCCGCCCGCGATCGGGGCGTATCTGATCACGCATGCGCAGTTCAATCCGCGCGTGATCCCGGAGAGCTTCATCCAGCTCAGGGAAACGCGGTCGTTCACCTTCGACGCCGCCCTGGCCGATCCTGGCGAACTCCTCCGCACGCTTTCGCAGAGGTTCCCGGTCGTGCTCGTGGAGAACGACGCCGTGCTCACCTGCGGACGCACCCCGGTCGAAGCGTTCGACCGGCTTGAGGTCACGGAGTACAGCGCGCAGGCCGCCATCATGGCACGTTCCTTCGGCGGCCTCCGTCCGATCACCGATTCCCAGGTCGAAGACCTCGTGGACGCGTTCGATCTGCCCCGCGAATAACCACCCCAAGGGGTGTCGCAGCAGTGTCCGGCTGCGCTCGGGCACAAAAAGATATCGATACGAGCCTAAAAAAGCCCGGAGCTCCGTTTGAGGGAACTCCGGGCGCTTTTTTGTCGGAACCGGCGCTAAATTTGCGCCGTCCTGAACGAACGATCAGTTCATCAGATGCCCTGGTCGATCATGGCGTCGGCGACCTTGCGGAAACCGGCGATGTTGGCGCCGAGGACGTAGTCGATGTAATCGCCCTTCGGGCCGTATTCCTTGGCTGCGTCGTAGGCGGCCTTGTGGATGCTGACCATGATGCCGTGAAGTTTCTTGTCGACTTCTTCGGCGCTCCAGCTGAGGCGCATGGCGTTCTGGCTCATTTCGAGACCGCTGGTGGCCACGCCGCCGGCGTTGGAGGCCTTGCCCGGGCTGAAGAGAAGCTTATTGGCCTGGAAGCAGGCGATGGCTTCCGGCGTGGACGGCATGTTGGCGCCTTCGCCGACGCACTTGCAGCCGTTCGCCACGAGGGCCTTGGCCTCTTCGCCGCTGACTTCGTTCTGGGTCGCGCAGGGGAGCGCGATGTCGCAGGGAGCGAGCGTCCAGGGGCGCTTGCCTTCGAAATACTCGGCCTTCGGGAACTTCTCGACGTATTCCTTGATGCGGCCGCGGCGGACGTTCTTGAGGTCCTGGATCCAGGCGAGCTTTTCTTCGTCGATGCCGTCCTTGTCGAGGATGGTGCCGTTGGAGTCGGACATGGTGAGGACCTTCGCGCCGAGCGCGGTGGCCTTCTTCACGGCGTACTGGGCGACGTTGCCCGCGCCGGAGACGAGGACCTTCTTGCCCTGGAACGATTCGCCCTTGGTGGCGAGCATTTCGGACGCGAAGTAGACGTTGCCGTAGCCGGTGGCTTCCGGACGGACCAGGCTGCCGCCCCAGTTGAGGCCCTTGCCGGTCAGGACGCTGTCGTAGCTGTCCACGATGCGGCGGTACTGGCCGAAGAGGTAGCCGATTTCACGGCCGCCGACGCCGATGTCGCCCGCGGGCACGTCGACGTTCGGGCCGATGTGGCGGTAGAGTTCGCGCATGAAGGCCTGGCAGAACGCCATGACTTCGCGGTCGGATTTGCCCTTCGGATTGAAGTTGGAGCCGCCCTTGCCGCCGCCCATGGGGAGCGTGGTCAGGGAGTTCTTGAAGATCTGCTCGAAGCCGAGGAACTTCAGGATGCTGAGGTTCACGGACGGGTGGAAGCGCAGGCCGCCTTTGTACGGGCCGATGGCGCTGTTGAACTGCACGCGATAGCCGTCGTTGATCTGGATCTGGCCTTTGTCGTCGACCCACTGCACGCGGAACTGGATGATGCGTTCCGGAACGACGATGCGTTCGAGGATGCAGTTCTTCTCGTACTTGGATTCACGGTCGAGCAGCGGTCCGAGGGATTCGAAGACCTCGGTCACGCTCTGGATGAATTCCTTTTCCCACGGGTACTTGGCGACGACGCTGTCCTGAAGGACACGCTGTGCATAAGAATTGAGGCTCATGATTTGGTTTCTCCTGTCTTGAGCTGTTTGAAATGGTCCTTTAATATACTACCATCTTTCTCCTTTTTCAAAAAAAACGGCTTATTTTTTCACAAAAAAACGTCCGGGAAGCCCGGACGTCAGCAAAAAACAAGGAAAAGAGAAGAGAATCCGCGATTCGTCAGCCTCACGGATTCCCCCCTGTCCATTACTAAGCAATCACCGTCCAGTTCATGTCGACGCCGTAGCCGAGGGTATTCCACTGGGCCATGTCGCCGGAGCTGTAATACCCGAGCATGCCGGTGGATTTCTGACGGACCAGCAGGTCGTCCTGCGCGTCGCCGTCGTAATCCCCCGCGCCGACCACGAACCAGTCGTTCGCGTCGAGCTGACCGAGCTGCGACCAGTTCGAAGCCAACCCGTCGCCCCACATGGCGACGATGCCGTACTCCTCGTGGAACGCCACGATATCGTCCTTGCCGTCGCCGGCGAAATCGCCGATGGCGCGCACGGTCCAGCCGCTGTCGGAGTCGCCGAGCTCGGTGTAGGTGCCGTCGATGGCGTAGGCGTAATACTTCGCGCCGCCGTTGTAGGCCATCACGACCTGGTCCTTGCCGTCGCCGCTGAAATCGCCGCAGCCGACGAGCGTCCAGTCCGCATTGAATCCGCCCTTGATGCTGACCCAGTTTTCGGTGCCATCGGTCCATGCGCCGAGCGCGCCGAGTTCGTGCGTGTACCAGACGATGGAGTTTGCGCCGGAAGCGTTGCCGGTCAGGTTGCCGACCTTGTTCTTCCAGTCGATGTTGTCCTCGTTCGTGAGGTAGCCGATGTTCACCCAGTTTGCGTCGAGGTCGTTTGCGTCGGCGTAGTAGCCGATGTACGCGCCATGAATACCCGCTTCGCTGGTGACGTTGCCGAAGAGCACGCTGTCGGCCTTGCCGTCGCCCGCCATGTCGTAGCAGCCGAGGTTGTCCCATTCGGCCGGGTGGGCGACGCCCACGCTCTGCCATTCGGACGTGCCGTTCATCCAGTAGCCATGCTGGTAATTGCCGTCGCCGTGCTCGCCCGTCCACACGAACATCACGTCGGAGATGCCGTTGCCGTCGATGTCGGATTTCGCCGTGCCGCCCGGAATCGGGGGAGGCGTGGCGCCCGAGACCGTGACGGTCAGGTGGTAGTCGCCGTCCAGGTTCAGCGCGTAGTTGGCGCCGCCGATCTCCGCGGTCTGGCCGACCGTGAGCGTGCCGAGTTCAGCGCCGGAGGTGCTCTTCACCGTGATGCTCTGGTCGAACCCGTAGGCCCCCTCGATCAGCCGGTAGGTGCCGTTCGCCTGAGTTCCGTCGACCGTGAGCGTGCAGAGATAATAGATTGATTCACCGGAGTGCATGTTTATAGCGGAGTACGACTGCTCGTCGATGAGGAATTCGCCTTCGGGCGCGGCCGTCGAAATGTCGAGGTCAAGCGTGCCGCCGTAGAAGGTGAGTTCGGATGCTTCGCGCAGGACGCCGGTCAGGACGCCGCCCGCGCTGACATTGATATGCCGCACTATGCCGCCGGACTCCACGTTCAGGATGCCGCCGTCCTCCAGGTCCACGCGAGAGACGAGTGCGCCGTTGAACGCATAAACTTCCCCGTCGTTGACTCTGCCTGTTTCGAACGTGCCGTCGCTCAGCACGTCCACGCGACCGCCCTGGGAGACGTACGCGCCGATCAGATAGGCGCTATCATGCACAATGACCTGGCCGCCATTCTTCACAATGGTGTTGCTGGACACCGTGTGTCCGCTTGACAAATGGTAGGCCCAGCCGTATTGTTCGAGGCTGAACATGCCGCCGTTCACGACCACGTTTTCTGCCATGACGTCTTCGAGGATGGACACGGAGCCGCCTTTTTCGATCGCGATGCCTTCTACATTGCTGCCGGAGTTCACGTTGAACTCGCCGCCGTCGTAGACCGTGGTATTGCTCGCGGTGCCTTTGGAAAAGACGTTGAGGATGCCGCCGGCGGAGACCTTCACGTCGATCGCGGACATGCCGCTGGTGATGTCCCTCCGTTCGTCGATCAGTGTGACGCCGGAGACGATCGGATCCGGTACCGCGCCGCCGGTCACAGTGACCACGAGGTCGCCGTCGCTCAGCTTCAGGTCGTACGTGACGCCGTCGAGGAGTTCCTTCGGGCCGCTGCCGACCGTGAGAGTCCCGAACTGGTAGCCGACGGTGTTCTTCACGGTGACGGTCTTGTTGAATCCGGTCGCGCTCAGGATGAGGTTGTACGTGCCGTTCAGCTGCTTGTTCGTGACCGTGAGCGTCACGTCGTATGTGCCGGACTTGAAGCCACTGTACGAAGCGGCGTCAACGAGGAAGATGCCGTCGGCGGAGGCCTTCGCGATGTTCAGGTCGAGCGTGCCGCCGGAGAACGTGAGGCCCTGAGTGCTCCGCAGGACGCCCGTGACGACGCCGCCCGAACTGACGGTGGTCTGTGAGACTATCCCGCCGGACGACACGTTCAGGATTCCGCCCGAGCTCAATGTCAGGCCGGAGACAGTTGCGCCGGTTTTTGCGGTGACGCTCCCGTTGGTCACGGTGGCATTCTTGAACATCCCGCCGCTTTCGACCGTGACTTTCCCTTTGCTGTCGACGACCGCGCCGTTGACCACACCGCCGACCAGGAGATGGCCGCTGTTCGTGACGGTCAGATCGGACGCGACGTTCTGGGCCATCGTCGCGCCCTTCAGGACCTGAAGTTCGCCGCCGTTTACGACCATGTCGGAAACAATGGGGGCGAATTGCACGACCGCCGTACCGCCGGAGTTCACAGTGGTACGTGCGAGCTTGCAGTCATAGCCGGAGGTCCGGAGGATACCATCGGAGTTGACGGCGGTGTCGGTCACCACTGCACTGGCTCTTATGACCAGATTGCCGCCGCTGACCGTAGTGCTGTTCGCCGTGCCGTTGAAGGAAATGGTCAGATCGCCGCCGCTGACCGTGGTGCTGATCACTGTGCCGGAAACTGTCACACTGCCGCCGGAGAAGATTTTCGTTCGGCTTGCCACGCCGTCTACAAACATAGAGCCCCCGCTGCTGACAGCGGCGCTGTTCGCCGTGCCGTTGTCATAAACAACAAGACGGCCACTAAAACAGACAGCGGCGCTGTTCGCCGTGCCGCCGGAATAGACTTCGATCCGACCGCCGTTGGAAACGGTGGTATGGTCCGCAAGACCAAAGGCAGCTACTATTACAGCACCGTTGGAGCAAACCGTGTCGTTGAATACCGAGCCGCCGGAAGAAACCCTAAGGACACCGCCGGAAGAAACCACATTTCGAGCTCCCCTGCCCTGGACATAGAGAACACATCCTGAGGAAATCGTAGTGTTGCTCGCGGTGCCGCCGGAGTAAACAAAAAGCTCTCCGTTGGCACGGAGCGTAGTGCTGTTCGCGGTGCCGCCGGAGAAGACCTCGAGCTCGCCGCCGCTGAGCGTATTGATGTTCGCCGTTGTCCCGGAATGTACTGTGGCTCTGTTGTTGATTAGAACCAGTCCGGAGAAGACATTTTTCGCAAAAGAAACAGTTGCGTTGGAACTGACAAACGCGGATCCTCCATTTTCCACGATTCCGGTCATTGATCCATCATCAACTCTTATCCGGCCGCCAGGATTAACGGTGGCATTGTTCGCCACACCACCGGAAGAGACATCCAAAAGGCCATGATCGTTGATCGTCGTATTGTTCGCGACACCACCGGAAGAGACTTCCAAAATGCCATGATCGTCGATCGTCGTATTGTTCGCGACACCACCACTATCAATATACAAATGTCCGCCTTTGAGGACCGTATCATTTGCTATCGCACCATAATAGAGGTAAGACCAGGCGCTTGAGAAAACCGTGGTAATGTTCGCTATGCCGCCGGAGTAGACTTGCATTATTCCGCTGAGAGTCGTACTATCCACCACAGCGCCGTGGGAAATCATGATATAGCCGCCCAAGAATACTTCCGTGCGGGTCATGGAACAGTTGAAGCCGGAGGAGCATTTCATGATCCCGTTGGAAAAGACCTTTGTGTCGATCGCCGTGCCGCCGGAGCCTATCAAGAAGCCGCCGGAGCTGACCCTGCTGCGGCTGACCAACCCTCCACTCCCGACAATTAAATGTCCACCGGAATCGACGGAAGTATTGATTGCTGTGCCGCCGGAGGAGACACTCACACTATTATCTAGAGTATGGTAATCATTCTTTATCTCGCCGCTTACAATCAAAACGTTCGTTGCCATGTTCGAACCCCTTCGTGTTTGTTTTTATGTTTTTGAGCTTATGTTATGTTTGATTAAAGTTCAAATTCAGGGAAACGGGGGCGCATTTTCGGGCGCGTCCATTCATTTCCGGATGAAATATAACATGCAAAGCCCGAAATATCAACCGCAATTTTCGTAAATTTCAGAAAAACACAAGAAAAACACAAGGGGAGCCACGTCAGAAAAGCTCTGCTACGCGAGAGCACACACAAAGTGTGCCCGGCTGTGCTCTGCTACGCGAGTGCACACACAAAGTGTGCCCGGCTGTGCTCTGCTACGCGAGAGCACACACAAAGTGTGCCCGGCTGTACTCTGCTACGCGAGAGCACACACAAAGTGTGCCCGGCTGTACTCTGCTACACGAGAGCACACACAAAGTGTGCCCGGCTGTGCTCTGCTACGCGAGAGCACACACAAAGT
>JAFYBD010000171.1 GCA_017540385.1 Lentisphaeria bacterium | reverse complement strand
TCACTGGATCATGGGGCATTTCATCATGTCAGCCATCGTATTTTTCCCGTGGCTGCTCTGGACCCTCCGCCGTCTGCCGGAAAAACGCCATTTCGCGCTCGGGTTCGGGCTGACGCTCGGGCTCCTGCTCGACCATTCGCTCCAGTATCTGTCCCTGATGACCTGCACCGTCCTGATCTTCTTCGCCGTGCCGATGGCGGTCCGTCACCGGCGCGAACCCGCCTTCTGGCTGAACGCTTTGGCGGCGTTTCTGGTCGCGGCTGCGGTGTCCGGGTGGCGCGTGGTCGTGACGCTGGACTACATCCTGCACTTCCGGCGGGAGATGCCCGACGTGATGACGGTTCCGCTGCTGAATTACCTGAAGGCGCTCGTGTGGCCGTTCGTCTCCGTGGAGACCGTGGCCTGCCGCGGCGAACCGATCTACTGGCGCTGGCACGAGATTTCGTGTTATACCGGCGTGATCGCGGCGGCGTTTGCGTTCGCCTCGTTCTTCCGCCGCTGGAGCTGGCCGCAATGGGGCATGCTCGGGACCGCGCTGCTGGCGTACGACACCGCGATGCCGTGGCTGCCGGGCTACTGGCTTCACCGGATACCGCCGTACACCAGCGTTTTCGTGATGACCCGCTGGCGTTTCTTCTTCGTCTTCTTCCTCGCGGTGGCGGCGGCGCAGACCTTCACGTTTGTCGTTTCGCGCCGTCCCCGGTGGCGGCGTCCCCTGCTGGCGCTGACTGCCGTCTCCTGCCTTGCGCTCGCTGCGGAGCACGTCTGGAGCTACTGGCTGGACCCCGCCGTGGAATGGACCCGTTACGACTGGCTCGACGCCGGATGCGAATTGGAACCAGCCGCCCCGATCCGGTCCGTCGTGGCCGGGCGCAACAGCCTGCTGGTCGGGGTGAAACGCAATCTGACCGCGCTGGACGGCTATCAGAGCCTCCTCGGCTACACGCACCCGGAGGTCTCCGGGCATCCCGCATTCGGCGAGGACAATTACGCCGGCGAATGGTTCACGGTCGAGGGCGGCCCGGTGGAATTCCTCTCCTGGACCCCGAACCGCATCGTCTTCCGCTGCGACGCGCCAGCGGTCTTCGGCATCAATCAGAACCCCGGCAACTACTGGCGCGACGCGGACACCGGACAGGCGTTCTTCCCCGATTACCGCGACTTCGAGCCGGATAAAACGTTCCTCGCGCTCTGCACGCCCGGCGTGCATACGATCGTGGCGCGGCCGCGCCTGGACGCGTGGGGCAGGGGATTCAGTATGGCCGCGCTGTGCCTGCTGCTTTCCTGGTATCTGGTCGAGAAACGCCGCCGCAAACGCCGCGTGGTACTCTATCCCCGCCCCGTCCCGGTCGCGAAAAAAGAGGAAACCCCCTCCTGACCCGGTTTGTTTGGCGGCCTCAGCCGCGAATCCGGGCGAGATACTCGCCGAAGGTCTCGAACGTGCCGCTTTTTTTCAGGCTCGCGATCAGGCGGCGCAGGCGGTCGCACTGGTCCTGTCCGGCGTGACGCACGATGTACCCGGGGATATGCCATTGGGCCTCGGCGGAGCGTTCGTGGTATTCCCACGGGTGCGAATACATGTTGAAGAAGCCGACGGCGGACATGGCGGTCTTCGCCAGCGGCAGATAGACGAAGAGCGGCAGATTCTTGAACGACAGCCAGAAGAGCGGGAACCGCACGACCGGGACCGCCGACACCGGCATCTGCCACAGGCCGCACGGCTCGCGGAACGGCTTCAGCGGAGCCGAGAAATTGCTGTAGCGGCCCGGGAGCCACACCGGATTCAGCGAGGATTCGTATTCGTATCCGGCGTCCAGGATCTCCTGTTTGCCGACTTTCGCCAGGCGCGCCATGCGGAACCCCCTGACCGGAGTCCCGACGATCTCCTCCAACGCTTCGCGGGAACGTTTCAGATCGGCGGGTTCGAACGTGGTGTGGGAATATCCGTGGGAAGCAATCTCATGGCCGGAATCCTTCATCCGGCGCACGAGGCCCGGGAACGCCTGCGCGAACGCAGCTGTCACGAAGAACGTGGTGCGGACGCCCGCTTCGTTCACGACGTTCAGGATGCGTTCGGAGCCCTCCCCGGCGATCGCGAACATGTCGTCGCGCGAGATCTCCGCGCCGTACTCCGTCGGCAGGTCGAATTCCTCGATGTCGAACGACAGCAGGACGCTCTTCATCGGTCAGTCCTGCTCCGTGCGATGCACTTTTTTGCGGAACCAGTGGGCTGGCATGATGCGGAGGAAATGCCGGAGCTCGCGGAAGAGGATGCGCCAGCCCATTTTCGAGAACGACAGTCCCTCGCGCAGCTTGAGCGGGATCGTATCGATCCGCAGTCCGCGGTCCCACGCGAGCAGGATGAACTCCGTGTCGAAGAGAAACGTGTCGACGGTCGTGTCCAGGAACGCCCGGCGTCCTTCGCCGCGGAAACCCTTCATGCCTGCCTGCGTGTCCAGGTAACGTTCCGGCATCCCCAGCAGGAACCGGTTCAGGCGGCGCACGCCCCTCGAGATCGTCTTGCGGAGCGGGTGCAGCGCCCGTCCGTAATCGGCTCCGCGCACGCCCATCACCGCGTCGGCGCCGTTCGTGAGGCGTTCGAACGCCGCGAGGACACATTCCCAGCCGAAAGGGAAATCGCCGTCGGTATAGACCTGGATGTCGCCGTCGGCCTTCTCAATCGCGTGCCGCAGGCAGTAGCCTTTGCCGTGGTTTGCGTCGTAGGTGGAGAAGACGAATTCATCCGCGGCCGCCCGGATCGCGTCCAGCGATTCCTGCGGGTAGCACGACGCGGGCGAACCGTCGTTCGCCAGGATCACGCGCAGGCTGGAGCCGCGCTTGTTCAGCTCCTGTTTCAATGGAGCCAGGGCGCTCAATACGTGTTCGAGCCAGCCGTCGTGGGGTTTGTAGAAGGGAAGGATCAGGTCGGTTTTCATGTGGGGGGGATTCAGGCGAGACCTGCGGTTATTGCTGGAAGAAATCAGGCTGGTCGGAATCGTTTTTCCTGCCCGAGGAGCCGCGGCCGGTGAGGCGGTTTTTCGCCGAGAGCCCGAAGAGCGACCAGGATTTGTCCGTGGCGATGCGTCCCTGGGGCGAACGCATGAGATAGCCCTCCTGGATCAGGTACGGTTCGTAGACTTCCTCGATGGTGCCGGGGTCCTCGCCGATGGCCACGGCCAGCGAATTCAGCCCCACGGGACCGCCGTTGAAATTGGCCACGATGGTCTCGAGGATGCGTTTGTCCATCTCGTCCAGGCCGTTGCCGTCGATCTCCATCATGGAGAGCGCGTTCCGGGCCGTTTCGTCGTCGATGGTACCGTTGCCCTTCACCTGGGCGAAGTCGCGTGCCCACGACAGCAGGTTGTTCGCGATTCGCGGCGTGCCGCGGCTTCTGCGGGCGATCTCGAACGCCGCTTCCGGCGTAATCCCCACGTTCAGGATCCCGGCCGACCTCTGCACGATCTTCTGAAGGTGTTCCGGGTCGTAGTAATCCAGCCTCGGCGCGAGCTTGAACCTCGCGCGGAGCGGAGCGGAAAGAAGTCCCTGACGGGTCGTCGCGCCGATCAGCGTGAAATGCGCCAGGTTCAGGCGGACGGACCGCGCGCCGGGGCCCTGGTCCAGCATGATGTCGATGAAATAGTCCTCCATCGCGCTGTAGAGGTACTCCTCCACGGCGGTGTTCAGGCGGTGGATTTCGTCGATGAAGAGGATGTCGCCGTCCTCCATGGAGGTCAGCAGTCCGGCGAGGTCGCCCGGTTTCTCGATCACGGGGCCGCTGGACGACTTGATCTTCGCGCCCTTCTCGTTGGCGATGATGTAGGCGAGGGTGGTCTTGCCGAGTCCGGGCGGGCCGTACAGCAGCAGATGGCCCAGCGGTTCGTTGCGCCGCTTGGCGGCCTCCACGTAGACTTTCAGGCGGTCCTTGACGCTGTCCTGGCCGGGGAATTCCTCGAATTTCTGAGGACGGAGCGTCTTCTCGACCGTTTCGTCCCGGCGGTTCAGGGTCGAGGTGATGTAGCGTTCGGTTTCGGGCATTTCGCGGCCCTTACAGATGCATGCTGCTCAGTTCCTGAAGCACCACGCCGGTCCCCTTCGCCACGGCTTTCAGCGGTTCGTCCGCCACGAAGACCGGGAGGTTCATCTCTTCGGAGATCAGGCGGTCGAGGCCGCGGATGAGCGCGCCGCCGCCGGCGAGCATGATGCCGCGGTCCATGAGGTCGGAGGCGAGTTCGGGCGGGCAGTGTTCCAGGGTGTTGCGGACGGCGTCGACGATGCTGGCGATGGGTTCCTGCAGGGCGGTGCGGATTTCCTGCGAGGATACGCGGATACTCTTCGGCAGGCCGGACACGAGGTCGCGTCCCTTGACTTCCATGGATTCCTCCAGGTCGGGCACCTGATAGGCGCTGCCGATGCGGATTTTGATGTCCTCGGCCATGCGTTCGCCGATCATCAGGTTGTAGACGCGTTTCATGTGCTGGATGATGGACAGGTCCATCTGGTCGCCGCCCACGCGGCAGCTGCGTTTCTCCACGATGCCGGACAGCGAGATCACGGCCACTTCGGTCGTGCCGCCGCCGATGTCGACGATCATGCTGCCGGTCGGCTCCGATACGGGCAGGCCCACGCCGATCGCCGAGGCCATCGGCTCTTCAATGATATGCACCTTCGCGGCTCCGGCATGGAGCGCGCTGTCCTGCACGGCGCGGTTTTCGACTTCGGTGATGCCCGACGGTACCGCGACCAGCACGGTCGGACGGAAGATGCGCTGGTACGGAGCCATGAAGCTCTTCGCCCGGTGGATGAAATACCGCAGCATCTCCTCGGTCACGGCGAAGTCGGCGATCACGCCTGCCTTCATCGGCCGGATCGCCTTGATGTTCATCGGGCAGCGTCCCAGCATGCGCTTCGCTTCCGCGCCCACGCGCACGACCTCGTTGTCCTTGATCGCCACGACGGACGGTTCGGAGAGCACGATGCCGTGATCCTTGACATAGACCAGGCAGTTCGCGGTGCCCAGGTCGATGCCGATATCACTGGAAAAGAATTTTGACAGTCTGAACTTCATTTGTTGTCTCCGA
Source organism: Lentisphaeria bacterium (assembly GCA_017540385.1). GTDB lineage: Bacteria > Verrucomicrobiota > Lentisphaeria > Victivallales > UBA1829 > UBA1732. The sequence continues at coordinate 17,696 of JAFYBD010000171.1, read as the reverse complement.
TGGTTCCGGGGTTACATTATCCTAACCATAATCTAACCCGTTTTTCCAAGAAGTAAAGCGGTTCTACGTTGATTTTTCAATTTTTTAATCGGTCGGGCACGTGCGTGTGGCTGACCATGTCCTCAAACGTCTCCCGGTCGCGGATCAGCGTGGCTTCGCTGCCGTTCACCAGCACTTCCGCCGCACGCAGCCGTCCGTTGTACTGGTAGCTCATGCCGAATCCGTATGCTCCGGCGTTCTCCACCACGATCAGGTCGCCCGGGCCCAGGCTCGCCGGCAGGCTGCGTTCCTTCACCCAGTAGTCGGTGTTTTCGCACAGCTGGCCGCAGAGTCCCATCTTCGCGCGCGGCTCGTTCTCCTTGCCGTCGACGTAGATGTGGTGGTACGAACCGTAGAACGCCGGCCGGACGAGCACGTTCATGCCTACGTCCGTGCCCACGATCCGCGTGTAGGATTCCTTCACGGCGTGAACGCGTCCGAGCACGTATCCGGCGTTCCCCACGAAATACCGAGCGGGCTCCATTTCCAGGCGCGGCGGCTTCAGGCCGTATTCGGCCACGAACTTCTTGAAGACTTCGGCGGTCTTCTTCGCCGCGGCCTCCAGGTCGAGCGACGCCTCGCCGGGTTCGTACGGGATGCCGAGTCCGCCGCCCAGGTCGATGAATTCGAAATCAATCCCGAGCTCTCGCCCGGTCTTCCCCACGATCTCCATCAGCAGGCTCGTCACGAAGGGGAAATAATCCGCGTCCGTGATGCACGAACCGGTCATCATGTGCACACCGAACCGTTTCACTCCGGCTTCCTTGGCCATGCGGTAGGCGGCCGTGACCTTGTCCGGGTGGATGCCGAACTTCGCCTTCGGTCCGGCGTTCGTCACGTATTCGCCCACGTTGCTCTTCCCGTAGCCCGGGTTCACGCGGAACGAGATCACCTCGGGCACGCCGAACTTCAGCAGGCGCGGGAAGAGGCTTTCGTCGTCCAGGTTAATGACCGCGCCGGTCTCGATCCCCTGCTTCAGGTCCTCGTCGGAGAGGAAATTGCCGCTGAACATGATGTCTTCGCCCGTGAGCCCGACCGATTTCGCCAGCAGGATTTCGTTCACGCTCGCGCAGTCGGCTCCGGCGCCTTCCTGACGCAGGATGTTCACGATGGCCGGGTTGTTGCAGCACTTCACCGCGTAGAACATGCGGAAGTCGGGGTAGTATTTCTTGAAGGTCTCGACCGCGTGCCGGTAATTGCTGCGGATCTTCTGTTCGTCGTAAACATAAAGGGGCGTACCGAAACGGGCTGCGAGTTCCGCGGCCGGGATGTCCCCGATCTTGATTCTGTTCTGTTCGAATTTCATATCGTGATCCTTGTTTGTATTGCGCTGTCCGTCAGTTTCCGATGCCGACTCTCGGGCCGAACCCCACGCCGGGCATGGCCGTAAGCCCCACCGAGAACGCCAGGTAGCTCTTCAGCCGCTGAGAATAATCGCCGTTCTTGTGGCGGTGCCAGCTCTGGCCGGTGCCGCACTCCGCGGTCACATACCAGCAGTGGAATTTCTTGGTAATGCCAACGCACGCGTTCGTGACCAGGTTCTGGTCGATGTCGTACGAACACCGCGTGTAGCCGTGCAGGTCCTTGTCGATGAGCAGCGGGAATTCGAAGCCGCCGCTGACGGTCTGCGACCGGGTCGTGGGCGACAGCAGCATGGACGCCGCCGTGACCGCCGAGAACTGCGTGCCCATCGAGTACCCCGAACGCAACAGATAAGCGTCCGAATACGAGTATCTCGCGTAAATGCGCCATTCGGGCGCGAATCTGTAGTCGATGCCCACCGCCAGCTTGTTGATGACCGTGCCGCCGATGCCCGGACGGCCCACGTACTTGTTGCCGCGCCGCACCTCGTAGTCGTGATCGTTGTTGTTGCCCAGGTCCAGCAGCAGCTCCGCTGTGACCGTGAGCCCGTTGAACGGCCGGAACCTGAAGATCGTCCCGAAGTCGCCGAACTGGTTGAACCGCGTCTGGTCGTGGATGAAGAGGTCCCAGTAGTTCTCCAGAGACATCCATTCGTAGATTTCGCCGTTGCGGCGCGTCTGCAACCGGTTGGTCAGGCCGAATCGCACGAAGTGCTGCTCCGTGATCCGGTCGATCTCGTCGAAGTAGTACAGATTGTCCGCGTTCACCGTCGGCCTCGGCAGATACGTGTAGTTGACGTACGGCACGATCACGTGACGCAGTCCGTCGAGGCCCCAGTAGGCGTTCTTCACGTCCTGCCAGGCGTGGTAGAACTTCGTGTTCACCTCCACGCCGATCTCCCCGATTACGCGGAATTTCGATCCGCCCTTGGAGTCGTAGTTCGTGACCCGGTACCCCCACGGGATACCCTCGGCCTCGTCTGCGATGAACATCGAGGAGAGTTCGCGTATGCCGACTTCGCGCTCCGAAGTCTGCGAATACGCCGTCAGGCGGATCCCGGCGCGCGGGATGATGTTGATGTTCCACAACTTCATAGGATAGTAGAACATGTGCAGCGAGTCGAACCGCAGGGTCCCGTAGTTCCGGATGTGCCAGTTCTCGTCGCCCGGGATGTCGCGGTCGAATCTGCGCCACCGCATGAAGAGCGGCGTGAGCGACATCTCGCCCTGATAGTAGATGTTCGCCAGGAGTTCCTGACGGTGGAAATCCAACCTCAGTTCGGGCAGACGGTCGACCACCGAATAGAAGTCGTTGATCCGAAGCGTCATGTAGGCGCTCGCGGTGAACCTGTCGCCCTGGTATTCCAGCGAGGCGTAGGTCGGCGGCTCGTATTCGGAATTGAACCGGTCGCGGGAGTAGTCGCGCAGAAATTCGAAGTCGCTGATGAGGTCGATCTGCATCCTGAAGTCCAGACGGTTCGTCAGGTGCGTCATGTTGTTCGTCCGCACTTCGTAGCGGTAATGCGGCACCTCGAGGCGCGAGTTGTTCAGCATGTAGTCCGGGTCGTCGGGCAGGAGGGAGCGGTCCCAGTATTCGTACTGGTTCCGGTCGTAGATGCCGTAGAAGAAGAATTCCGTGGCGGATTCCGGCGTCAGCAGGTCGGATCCGAGTCCGTACCCGATGCCGCGCTTTTCGTACCAGTCGAGCATCACGTTCACGTTCCAGTACGGATCATCCGTGATCTTGAAGTGCTTCGCGGCGCGGATGTACCAGCCCCAGTCGCTGCCGCTGCCGAACTCGATCTTGCCGCCGAAGCTGTCCAGGTCGGACGGCTTGTACAGGATCGGCAGCCACAGCACCGGCACGCCGTAGATTTGGAAGAAGTTGTTCTTCATGAGGATGCTGTGATCCCCGAGCTGGCCGTCATAATTGAAGAGACTGCTGTTGTAGTCGCGCGGCTCGATCGTCGCGTCGAGGGCCGCGATTGCGTAGTGGTCGTGGTCGTCCTGGATGTATTCGCATGTCGTGAAACGCGCCTTGTGGACCTTCACCGTGCCGTCGAAGAAACGCTCGGCGGATTCGCCCACGCAGTAGAACAACCCGGATTTGAGCGCGAAGTTCGAGAACTGGAACACTCCGGTCATCAGGTTGCCCGCGGCGCGTTCCGCACGGATCACCGACGATTCCACCACGATCTCCACCTCCGCGAGCTGTTCGCCGAGGTCGGTCATCACGTAGCGCTGCAGGGTGACACGCGCCCGCGGATCCTGACGGAGCGCTTCGTAGGTCTCCAGCGGCAGGGTTTGAACGGATTTCGCCAGCACGCAGAACGACACGTTCCCGGCCGCCTCGATGTCGTACGACTCCGAATTCAGGTTTACCACCACCTTGTCCGCACTGATTTCCATCCCCGGCGACTGGATGACCGCGTTGCCGCGCGCCACCAGATTGTCCCCCACGAATTCGTAGGAGTCCGCCGCGGCGTCGAATCCTTCCGGCATCTTCGTCAGCTTGGTGAAATCCGAGAACTTCACGAAATCATTCGCCGACGGCATCCCGCTCGGTATGTATGCCTGTGTCTGGCCGAACGTATTTGCCGTGGTCAGCAGCAGCGCCGCCAGACAGGCGATAAATGTCCAAAATGATTTCACGAGTTGGTCTCCGCAGATGGGTGGTCGATAAAAAATCAAGATGAAATATACCACGAACTCCCGGAAAATGCAATCCGAAAAGCCAAAACTTTTGCTATTATTTAGTTAAAAGTTGACTTCCGAGGTCTCATTTTTGGCAAACGGACCCTTTGGGCCCATCCATGCGCGGCCCGGATCGACCGTCGCGAATGTCTTTTTTTTTGCGGTTTTTCCAGTCTCGGCATTTGTTTTATCTTGATTTTTTGGATATTTCGCTCTATATTACATCATGCAATCAAAATCAAACCACGAAAAAGGAGCATTCATCCATGTCCGAGCTCATCATTGACAGCGGGAAGTCCGGTCTGACCATCAGCAGCGGCGTTTACGCCTACGTCTACAGCGGCGCCGTCATCCGAAACTGCAAGGTCGCGTCCGGCGGAAGACTGTATATCTACAACGGAGCCGCCAGCGGCACGGTCGTTTCGAAGGGCGGCCTGATGGCGTTCGTCCAGGGGTGTTCCTCCGGCGGTGTCAATACTGTCCTCTCCGGCGGTACCGCCATCGTTTCGTCCGGGGCGAAGATTTCCACCATCACGGCGTCGAACGGCGCGGCCCTGGTCCTGTATGCCACGGCCAGCTCGTACTACACGCCCGCGACCGTGTTCACCGTCTCCTCCGGCGGGTCTACCATCAAATGCACCGGCAGCTCGTTCTCGGGCTGGGAAAACATGAACACACCCGGCTGCAAACTGGTCCTGGCCGGGGTTTCCGCATCCAGCATCAAGGTCTCCAGCGGATGCTCCCTGACCATCGGCGGCGAGAGCCGTTATGCCTCGGCCTCCGTCAATAAGGTGAACGTCTACAACGGAGGGATGGCCTTTCTCACGCGTGTCGATACCGTCGGTTCGGCCGCCGCCCATGCGGGCGGTTCGGTTTTTGTCGCGGACGGCGCCACCACGTCCGCCATGATTGTCGAGAACGGCGGCAAAGTGACGCTGTACTACGGCAACGAGATGCTGAACGATCCGGGCTACAACATCCGCATCAAGCCCAATACGTTCTACAACGTCACCGCCAGCGGCTACGATCTCCAGGATGTCACTGCCCACTCCGGCACCACGGGCGTCAACACCACGCTGGTGGACAGCGCATATTTCTACGTTTACAGCGGCGGCCGGGCCGTCGACACCGTCACCGCAGGCGGCAATCTGGTCATTTCCTACGGGGGCGTCGCCAGCAACGTCTACAACAATGCCGGCATGGCATGGGTTTCCAGCGGCGGCAAGATCACCGGCCGGATCTCCATCAACCACCGCCTGTTCGTCGATACCGGCGGAATCATCGACTTCGACATCTCCGGCATTCGCGGCGGCGATGCGGCACGTTTCGATAACTATTACAACATCCCGAGCAACACCGGCAGCCCGACGCTCACGCTTACGGTCTCCGGTCGCCAGCCCGACGGCACCTACACCCTCGCCACGGGAGCCTGGCAGATCGAAAAGAAGACGACCAACGCGGAAAAGACCGTTACGATCTACAACACTTCCGGCAAGAAGCTCGGCTCCGTCCTGCTCGGCCAGACCGTGAAGATCGGTTCCGCCAACTATTCCCTCAATCTTCAGTCCGGCTACCTCTCGGTCACCATCAGCGGCAGCGCCCCGGCGGACCCCGCGAAATCCGACATCGACGCCACGAACAAGAGCGACATCCTGTTCCAGTACACCGGAGGCGATTATCAGACGGGCTACTGGATGAACGGCACCAACACCTGGAAAGGCCAGGGCGTCCTCCACAGCAAGGACTGGAAATGCCTCGGCGCATACGACATGAACGCCAACGGCAAGGCCGACACGGTTTATATCGGAAACACCACCGTCAACGGCGTGAAGGGCGCGTACGTCGGGTACTACACCGACGGCGTCGACAAGGACGCGAACTGGAAGAATATCGGCTTCCTCACGAACGCCGAGGGGATCAAATGGAACAACGCCGTCGGCAACCTCACCGGGACCTACGCGAAAAACGACATCGTCTGGCATGCGGCGTCGCTCGGCGTGCTCGGGCTCTGGACCGACGGCACGGCGAACTGGAAGAGCCTCGGAAGCGGTTTCGACTCCAAATGGGCCATCGTCGGCACCGGCGACTTCAACGGCTACGGCATGGACTGCGTCTACATGTCGCACGACGGAGGCAACAACTACTACATGGTCGACGTGAACGGCACGATCACCCACATGGGGGCTTCCACCGGCGGCTGGAAGGTCGTCGCCATCGGCGACTTCTACGGCGACGGCAAGGAGGACGTGATCGCGTTCAACGAGAAATACGGCCTCGTCGACGTCTGGAGCGACGGCAAGACCACGGTCGACGTGAACATCGGCCAGCTCAACGCGAAGGACTGGTTCGTCGCCGGGGCGGGCGACTACAACGGCGACGGAAAGGACGATCTCCTGGTCCGCCAGAAGTCCACCGGCATGCTGGGGTATTACGCCGGCGCAAACATGAAATCCGGCTGGAAGACGCTTGGCTACGGCGTGAGCACCGCCTGGACCGTGATCGCTTAACCAGACTGGCGTCTGGACTTCGGACGTGTTCTGCTTCGCGAGAACACAGGACTGTCGCAGTCTCGTGTCCTCGCGCAGCAGCCGTCGCGCAGCATGGCACTATGAGGCACACTTTGTGTGCGGGTTTTTTGTGTTTTGCGCTTGACAAATCCCATGCGTTGAGCTATCTTATTATTTTCAACGAAAAACATTTCCACAACCGGCAGGTATAGATTATGGCGACATACGATGTCAGGGACGTGAACGGCGTCGAGCATCTCAGACTCGAGGAATCCGCGGTAGCCGCTCTCGTCGAATCCGATCAGCTCACGGCCACGTGCCCCATGAAAAAATCCCCCATGCCTTCATGGTCCACCGCGGCCAAGTTCGATTTCCTCACGAACCTTCTCGACGAGCAGCGCAAGCGCATCGCCATGAACGCCGCCCAGGCCAGGTCCGATTCCGGCATCTTCTCGCAGAAGGAGCTCACCGACCAGCAGAAAGTCGCGCTCGCGGAGGAGGAGAAATACCGCCCGCGTCCGGCCTCGCCCGGCCTTCGTCTGAAAGCTTTCTTCATCGACTTCATCTTCGCCGTCTTCAAGGCGGTCCCGGTCGAAATCGCCGCCATTGCCATTCTCTATTTCATGGCGGCCTCGGCCACTTCCTCGCTGCCGGCTCCCGACGTCTCCGGGCTCAAGCAGTTCAGGGCTGGCAACGTCAAACAGCAGGTCTCGTTCGCCAACCTCGACTCCGAACGCGAGTTCCACGCCGGTTCCGTCTTCGAGGACCCGGCCTCCGGTCAGAAATACATCTGCCTCTCGGCTGAGAAAGGCAAGGCCGTCTGGTGTCGCTATGAGCTCGTCGGACAGGTTTTCAGCATCGCGATCCTCGTGTTTGCCGCGTGGGAATTCGTGATGCTCGGCTGGGGGCTCTGCTCCCGGGGCCAGACGCGCGGCATGCACAAATGCGGACTCGCGCTCTACAATGCCAAGGACGTCCGCGTGGAGCTGAACGGCTTCCAGGTATTCGCTTCGGTCCTCGTCACTCTGTTTACCTACAAGTTCGCGTGGATCTTCGTGCTGATCCTGAAGCGTTCTCCCTCGGAACTCCTCACCTTTACGCGGTGCAGTGCCGAAGTCTGATCTCCGGCGTCCCTGCGAATGTTCCCGCCCGCCCCGGCTCAGGCCCCGGCGGGTTTTTCTTTGCCGTCTGCCGGCTGCGGTTCGTCCATGCTGCCGGAACGGAATCCCTCCAGGTCGAGCGCGGCATAACCGAAACCGATGCGGCGGAGTTCGGATGCGATTTTGGTACGGTGTTCGGCGACCGTGCGGAATCCCTCGGCGTCGGTTTCCAGGCGCGCGCAGGGGCCGTGGACGCGCAGACGCACCGTCCCGAGCCCGAGATTGCGCAGATACGTCTCCCCGCGTTCCACGCGCCGGAGCGCGTCGTCCGTCAGCTCCGTCCCGTAGGGGAACCGCGTGGCGAGGCACGGCGAGGACGGTTTTTCAGCCGTCGGGACTAGCAGTTCGCGTGCCGCGGAACGCACTTCGTCCTTCGTGAATCCGCAGATCGCCAGCGGACTCAGCACGCCGAGCTCCTCCAGCGCTTTCCTGCCCGGACGGTACACCTTCGTGTCGTCGGCGTTCGTGCCGTCCATCAGGTGTTTCAGGCCGCGCGCCTCCGCGATGCGTTTCATTTCGGCGAAGAGACGGCGTTTGCACTGGTAACACCGGTCCTTGGGGTTCCTCCTCAAAACCGGATCGGCCAGCACGTCGTACGGGACGGTTTCCACCGGGACGGCGAGTTCCTCTGCCAGCGACTGCGCGGACACGGTTTCCTCGGCGGTCTGAAACGTCGTCGTGAAGATCACCGCCAGCAGCGGATACGGCGTCTGCGCCCGGAGTTCGGACAGGACCGTCAGGAGCAGGGAACTGTCCGTGCCGCCGGAGAACGCCGCGCAGATGCCCTCCGGGGCGAGTCCGGACAGCATCGTCCGAAGCTGATTGAGCTTAGTTTTCATCGGCTGCCCTCGCCGTTTCGGCCGCGTCGCGGAAGAGGTCGGCGAACAGCGCACCGCTCGTTTCCGCAAGGGCCCGGACGCTCTCGTATTCGGGATAATAGTACGCGCGCCCCTCGAATTCGCATTTCTTGACGCGCACTTCGCCGGCCGGGAGCGTTACGGTCAGCACGGAACGTTTCAGGCACGTCCGTCCGGCCGGGATACGGCGGATTCCGATGGTGCTGGTCTGCTCGAAGACGATGCGCTCGAGCTCGGGCGCGTCCTCGTTCCGGCAGATCACGCGCAGCAGCCACGCGGGGCGGTTTTTCTTCATGAATGTCGGGATGTAATGCACGTCCAGCGCGCCTGCCGTGAGCAGCGACTCCATCGCCAGTCCCAGGGCCTCTCCGGTCGAATCGTCGATGTTCGTTTCCAGGATCGTGACGTCCGAGGGCGTCTCCGGGTTCTTCCGGGGCGCGGTCTCCTCGATCAGCATGGCCCGGAGCACGTTCGGCATGCCGAAATCGCGTTTGCCAGCCCCGAGTCCGATCCTGCGGATCGTGAACTCCTCCGGCAGGCGGTCCCGCGTGCGGATCGCGGCGACGATGGCCGCCCCGGTCGGGGTCACCATTTCGCCCTGTACCTCGCGGATTCGGAGCGGCAGGCCGTAGGCGGACGCGATGTTCGCGACTGCCGGTACCGGGACCGGCAGAAGCCCGTGCTGGCACTCCACGAATCCGGTCCCCTCGCTCAATCCGGTCACGACCACGTCGGTGATTCCCAGGTCGTCGAGGCAGACCGCGGCCGCCGCGATGTCCACGATGGAGTCGATCGCCCCGACTTCGTGGAAATGCACCTCCTCGACCGGTTTGCCGTGCGCCCTGGACTCCGCTTCGGCCACGATGCCGAACATTTTCAGCGCCAGCGAACGCGCCCCCGGGGTGAGGCTGCCGCTGTTCAGGATGGCCGTCACGTCCGCCAGATTGCGGTGCTCGTGATGGTGATGATGATGGCCGTGTTCATGCTCGTGCTCGTGATGATGGCCGTGTTCATGCTCGTGTTCGTGTTCGTGATGCTCGTGTTCGAGCGCGACGTCGAACGAGCAGGCTTCGACGCCGTGGGAATTGGTCCGGGAAATGCTTACGCCGTAGCCCGACACGTTCAGACTTTCGAGCGCGGCCAGGAGTTTGATCTTCGACGCGCCCAGGTCCAGCAGTGCGGCCACGGTCATGTCGCCGCTGATTCCGGTCGCACATTCGAGGTAGAGGATGCCGCTCATGATGGATGTCCCTTTTCGGTGAGAGTGTTGATGCGGGCGGCCAGGTAACCGGCCCCGAATCCGTTGTCGATGTTCACCACGCTCATGCCCTCCGCGCAGGAGTTCAGCATGGTCAGCAGCGGCGCGACGCCCTTGAACGACGCCCCGTAGCCGACCGAGGTCGGCACGGCCACGACCGGTACGGAGACGAGTCCGGCGATCACCCCGCCGAGCGCGCCCTCCATGCCCGCGATCGCCACGATGGCGTTCGCGGTGCGGATTTCGTCGATGCAGGCGAAGAGTCGGTGGATGCCGGCGATCCCGACGTCGTAGAAACGTTTCACGCGCGCCCCGAAGAACTCCGCGGTTCCCGCGGCCTCTTCGGCTACGGGCAGGTCGGACGTCCCTCCCGTGCAGACGGCCACGCAGCCGATCTGCGGTTTCGGTCCGCGCACCAGCGTCAGCAGGCGCGACGCCGGATCGTACTGGACCTGCGGCATGCTCGCGCGGACGTATTCGGCCTGCTCCGCCGTGGCGCGCGTGCCGAGGACGTTGTCCCCGACCGCCTGGAACCGTTCGAAGATCGCGCGCACCTGTTCTGCCGTCTTGCCGGCGCAGAACACGGTCTCCACGCCCCCCCGCCGGAGCTGACGGTGGTGGTCGAGCTTCGCGAACCCGATGTCTTCGTACGGGAGGATGTTCAGTCGTTCAAGCGCCTGTTCGCGGGTAATGACTCCGCTGCGGAAGTCGTCGAGTATCTTTCCTGCATCCATGACGTGCCTCCGTCCGGGGTGGTGCTGAAAAAGCGCTTCCGGCCGGATCAGAGGCCGGAAGTCTGAACTTGCTTGTACATCAGGTTGTACTTGAAGAAGAGCGACGGGATCTCGCCGGATTCGCGTTTCTCCGTGATGATCTTGTCGGCGGCGGCCTTTGCGGTCGTGTCGCCGTTGCGGAACGCGAAACCGAAATCTTCGGCGGGAATCGCGACGTCCAGCATCCTGACTCTGCCGATGAACTTGCCTGCGGCCAGGTCGGCCTCCGCCTCGTCGTTCACGAGCGCATCGATTTCATGGTTCAGCAGCAGTACGATCCCTTCCGTGGCGCTGTCGAAATGCTTCGTTTCCTTCGCGTGGAGCCTTTCTTTTGCGTAGGCTTCGTGGGTCGACCCCTTCTGCGCGCCGATCACTTTGCCCTCTACGGCGGTGAGGTCGTCGATCGGAGAGTCTTCGGCCACGAGGATGCGGCGCACGCTGGAATCGTAGGGGATGGAGAACAGCACGGCATGGGAGCGTTCCGGGGTGATGGAGATGCCGGATGCGCCCATGTCGGCGGCTCCGGCCGCGACCAGGGGGAGGATTTCGGAGAACGGCACGATGTGGATCTGGAGCGGGCGCTTCAGCTCGTCGGCGATGGCCTGTGCCAGCACGATGTCGACGCCCGCGAGGCTGTTGTTCTCGCTGATGAACGCGAACGGCGCGAACGAAGCGTCGAGGCAGAGGATGAAGGGTTTCACGGCCTTTTCATCCGTCTTCGCGCCCATGCCGGGATTCGAGGCCAGGATTTCGAGGTGACGCGTGCGGCTGGCCTTGATCGCGCCTGCGTCTTTCATGCGGTCGATCACCGCGTTTGCCGCTTCGGCGAGTTTCGTGTTTTCCTTGTTGAAGACGAATCCGTACTGATCGCGCGCCAGCTCCTTGTCCAGGATCTTGAACTTGTCGTTGGAAGTCTTCACGAAGAGTTCCGCCTCCATTTTGTCCATCACGGCCGCGTCGGCTCTGCGGTCGACGAGCGCGGAGTTCACGTCCTCCTGGGTCAGGACGGGCACCACGGAGCGGGGCTTGATGCGTTCGCGCAGGAGCGCCAGGTCGCTCGTGCCTTCCTGGGCGGCTACGCGGGCGCTTTTCAGCATGGTCTCGTCGGCGATGGCCGATTTCACCGGGACCACGATGACCTGCGAGGAGGTGTCGTACACGGTCGAGAAGAGCACGCGCTTCTCGCGGTCGGCCGTGATCGTGATGCCGGCCGCGCCGATGTCGGCCTTGCCCATCGAGACCATCGTGAAGATCTGCTGGAACGGCACCACTTTGTACACCACCGGGCGCCCGAGTTCCTTCCCGATCGCTTCGATCAGGTCGATGTCCACGCCGGCGACCGGCGGAGTTTCTTTGCCGCGATAATAGCAGTAGGGCGACGAGGAAGCTTCGCAGGCCACGATGAGCGGTTTCCCGGAATCGTCGTCCTTGGAGCAGGACGGCAGGATCATCGTGCCGAGGAGCAGAAGCGCGAGGAGATGGAATAATTTGTTCATGATGAACCTTTCCCTTGAGTATGAGTTTGAATTTTGTAGGCAATCAGGGCGTGCGCGTACGCACTTCTCAATAATTTATCGCCGCTTTTCTGCAAATTCAAGAGAGAAAAGGTTCTTTTTCCGCGTTTTATGCGGATTTTTCGTTATGGCAAACCCTTTTACACGAAGAGACGGCAGGTTTTTCCCTCGTCGTGGTCCGGCACGGCGTACGCCGCCGTCCATGCGCCCGATCGGTCCTGCGTCAGGAGCACGCCGTGCTGGTATCCGCACCAGTCCTCCGGCGTGAAGGTCCGCACGTCCAGCGCCATCAGGATGTCGATGATGAGCACATCGTGGGTCACCAGCACGGTCCGGTCCGTTGCGAACTCCGTCTCCGTGAGGTAGCGCGCCAGGCCCTCCCCGAAGGGCTTCAGGTCCTTCAGTCCGGCGGTATGCCCTGTGGCGTAATACTCCCGCAGAGATTTTTCCGTGCTGCGCGTGCGGAGCATCTCCGCCAGGTCGGCTTCCTGCTCGAAGATCGAGGTGTCGACGAGCTCCGGGCACTCCATGATCGGCCGCGCGGGGAATCCCCCGCCCTCGATCATGTACTGCGCTGTCTGCCGGGTCCGGAGCCGGGGCGAAACGCCGAACGACACGTCGCCGAGTTTCGCAAGTTCCCGGCCGCAGCGTTTCGCGAGCTCGATCCCCTCGTCGGTCAGTCCGGGATCGATGCTGCCGCGCAGGGATTCGCGGATGGAGTGCCGCACGGCCAGGACGGTCCGCGCGGATGCGTCGGCGAGGGCCGGGATGTCGCGGTAATAAACGGTGCTGCGGTTGGGGATGATGGCCGGCGTCATGGCGGGGAAACAGGGGTGCGGCCTCAGTCGGAGGACAGGTTCACACGGGATTCGCCCATGCCGATGCTGCCGCCGATCTTGAACCCGGTCGGGTTCTTCACGGTCGTGTCTTTCTCGGGGACGTACTTCTCGGCCTCATCCAGGAACGCGTTCAGGGACTTCGTACCGCTCATCCTGCCGACTTCGCTGCCGTTCGAGCTCAGGAAAACGACGGTCGGGTAGGAGTTCACGTGGTACTTGTCTGCGATTCGCCGGTCATGGTCGACCTGATCGCTGCACCGCTTGTCCCTTCCGGTTTCTTTCTCCGGGTAGTCCATGTACACCACCAGCAGGCGGCCGCGCATCCGGGTCTTGAACTTGTTGTTCTCCATGCGTTCCGTCTTGAATCTCCGCGACTCGTCGTTTGTGGAGGAATGGAAGAACACGGCCACGGCGCGCCCGGAGATTTCCGCCTTCGACATGGCGTCGTCGTAGTCGCAGTACCAGTCGTTCGGGGCGTGGACCCATTTGGCCGGGGTAGTCGGGGCCAGGATCGTGGCTTGACGTGCAGGATTGTGGAGCATCTCCTCCAGTTTCGCGTCCGTCATCGTCTTCGGCACGCCGTCGCCCAGGATGTCCTTGATTTTGCGGCGGGTTTCCTCGTACTCCGGCCTGGTGCCGTCGGTCGGCTTGTTGCCGCCCTTGTATTTGTAGTCGTTCTTGAAGGGGTTGAAGTTGACTTCGCCGTCCGGTCCCACCTCGTTCCAGCGGGACGTCGGGCTTGAGGAGGAGCTGTCGGAATCGTATTCGCGCGTAGTCTGGCCGGGGGTCGAAGACGGTTTCGCGGATTTTTGCTGCGCCGCCTGCCTCTCCTGTTCCTTTTTGGCCTGCGCTTCGGCTTCCCGGGCGATCAGGGCTTCGAGATCGCTGTCGTCTACCAGCTGGGCGGAACGCGATACGGATGGCTTTTTGGTGTCTTCGCCGGGTAGCTCGATCTTCGTATCGTCGTACGGCGTGATGAGGTCGTCCATGAATCCGATCCCGCCGACGCCGGATCCGGCGAAAGCCGCGGACGTCAGGCCGAGGAATGTTGTAGCCGTGAGGATGATGTGCTTCATAATGTTCGCCTTGGAAATGGTTCGGGGGGTTCGGTCGGTCGTTTCCTGCAGGTTAAACAGCTCTAATATACTGCGTTTCAATCGAAAAATCAAACGTTTTCCCGTGTTTTTCTTCGAGAAATGCGTGCCCGTGCGTACAAGAGGGCGCGCGTCACAGCAGCGACAGCGCGTCCACGTCGGCGTAGAACTCCACGTCCTTCACCGTCCGTCGCCAGTTCATGACCTCGGAACGCAGATACGCGCGGAACGCCGCGTTCGGGGGCGTCCTGACCGTCGCGAGGTAACGGTACCGTCCCTTGATGCGTTCGATGGGCGCGGGCGTCGCGTCGCCGATCTCCAGCGGTTCCGGGAACTTCTCCGCGATCCGTCGCACGAGTTCGCCCGCCTTCGCCTCGATCTGCACCGGGTCCTCCCCGTCGAAATGCAGCACCGTGAGGTGCGAGAACGGCGGGAACAGCAGTTCCTTGCGGATCGGCAGTTCGTCCGCGAAGAAATCCGCGCAGGAGTGTTCCGCCGCGCAGAGGATGGCCGGGTTCTCGGGCGAGAACGTCTGGATCAGGACCTGGCCGTGGACCTCGCCGCGACCGGCGCGTCCCGCTACCTGGGCGAGCAGCTGGAACGTCCTTTCGTGCGCTCGGAAATCGGGCAGGTACAGCCCCATGTCGGCGTTCAGCACGCCCACGAGCGTCACGTTCGGGAAATCCAGCCCTTTCGCGATCATCTGCGTCCCGATCAGGATGTCGATGCCGCCGCTGCGGAACTTCGACAGCACCTCCTCGTATTTCTGCGGGTTCGTCATCGTGTCGGAGTCCATCCGCGCGATCCGCGCCCCCTGGAACAACGCCCCGGCGAGGCTCTCGATGCGCTCCGTGCCGGTCCCGACGTAGTGGAATTCGGATTGCCCGCACACGGGGCACGTCGTGATGGCCGGCACGATCCGCCCGCAGAAATGGCAGATCAGCGACGCGGAATGTTTGTGGTAGGTGTACGCCACCGAGCAGTCCGGGCAGGTCGGCACGTGCCCGCAGGCGCACTGCAGCTGGCGCGAGTAGCCGCGTTTGTTCAGGAAGAGGATGCTCTGTTCGCCCGCGTGAATGCGGTTTCGCACCTCCTCGACCAGGCGCTTCGAGAACATCGGCACGCGGTCCTCCTCGTCCTTCTCCAGCCGCATGTCGACGATCTCCACATGCGGCAGCACGATGGACGGGTCCCAGCGGTTCGGGAGCGACGCCAGCGCGTACTTCCCGGAGACGGCGTTCTGCCAGGACTCCAGCGACGGCGTGGCGGAGCCCAGGATGACCAGCGCGCCCTCCATCCGGCCCCGCACCACTGCCACGTCACGGGCGTTGTAACGCGGCGCTTCCGACTGCTTGTAGGAGGAGTCGTGCTCCTCGTCCACGATGATGAGCTTCAGGTTTTTGAACGGCGCGAAGAGCGCGGACCGTGCGCCGACCGCGATCGAGACCTCGCCGCGGTACACCTTCATCCACTCGTCGTAGCGTTCCCCCTGCGTGAGGCCGCTGTGAAGCACGCTGACGCGTTCGCCGAACCTGGCGCGGAACCGCGTGACGGTCTGGGGCGTGAGGGATATCTCCGGCACGAGCACGATGGCGTCGCCGCCCTCCTCGAGGACGCGCGCGATGGCCTGGAGATATACTTCGGTCTTGCCGCTGCAGGTCACGCCGTGAAGCAGCAGCACGTGCCGTCCGTCGGAGCGTTTGTCCCCGAGCATGGAGAAGATGCGCTCCATGGCCGCGCCCTGTTCCCCCGTGAGCTTCAGCGGGGTCGTGGGCTGGATGACGGCGTTGCGGAAGGGGTCGCGGTCCGCCCGGACCTCCTCGATGTTCAGCACGCCCTCCTTCGCCAGCGCGCGCAGTTGGGGCAGTTTCGCCCCGGTTGCCGCCTGGACCGTGTCCGGCTGGGCTCCGGGGTGAAGCGTGAGGAACTGGATCGCCTGGGCGCGGACTTTCGCCCGGGCTCCGGCTTTCGCGAGGTATTCAGCGGCTTTTTCAGGCGACGCCAGATAGCACCGCCGGATCTTCTTTGGCTTGACCTTGCCGCTTCTGACCGCCGAGGGCAGCAGCGACTTCAATGCCTGTTCCCGGGTGCAGCAGTAATAATCCGCGATCCATTCGCCCAGGCGCGCGAGCGACGCCGGTATCTCCGGCACGTCGTCGCAGATGTCCACGATCTCCTTCAGGTCGGAGCGTTCGGGGCGGGGGATCAGGCGCACCACGGTCGCCGGTCGGGGCTTGCGGCCCTTTCCGAACGGCACGTTCACTTTCATCCCGGGGCGGATGCGCCCGACGAGGCGTTCCGGGATCAAATAATCGAAGGTCCTGTCAAGCGACAAGTTGACAAGGACCTCCGCTGCCGGAAGAGAATGGACATCTCCGTCTGGCATGAAAAGAAAATCTGTTTGGGCCGGAGAGGGCGCGCCTCCCCGGCGGAAATCCGCTTAATGGGTGACGCCAGTCTGCGGATAGAAGAAGTTCTGGTAGTTGTGGGCCGGGGAGATGATCCATTCCGGCGTCAGGATCGGGCCGTAACCCCACTGGGAGCGGTTCGGATCCATCGGGTCGTTCGGGCTGCTGGGCAGCGGGAAGGGGAACGTGAGGAGCTCAAGGATGCCGACGCCTTCGCGGATCAGGAAGTAGCCAACGCCGCCGATCACACCGTAGGTCGCGCCGGCCAGGTTGCCGTCTTCGAACTGAACGTGAGACATGAAGGTCGGAATCTCGAGCACGCCGAACGCGACGTCGCAGATGCCGCGGCCGAGCTTGCGCGTGATACGGTTCCAGAGGTTCTCATATCCCGGAGGATTCTCCGGAGACAGGTTCAGGTTGTCGATTGCGAGTGCCTCGGTCATTCCGCCGATCATGGCGAAAAGGACGACGCTCAGGACGAGTTTTTTCCACTGTTTCATTGGGTACTCCTTAGGGTTGTCTGAGTATGTTTACGAAAAAGTATTGTTTTTTTTGGCGTTTTCACTGGAAATTTTGAAAAACGAGTTTAATATATTTCTGTATCGCAAATCAATCAAGCGGAAAACTCCATTTTTATCGATTTTTTTCGTAAAAAAACCGATTTTCCGCCCATTTAACGTCCGAAAGGCATCAAAAAATGTCCAAAACCGAAAGAAAATCCAAAAAAAGTCCCGTCGCTGACGTCCCGCATCCGACACTGACCCTCCTTTCCCGGTCCCACACCGAATACCCCGACACCCCGGACAAAGCCAAACTCGAGAGCTTCGTGAACGCCTATCCCGCACGCGATTACGAGATACTCTTCGACTGTCCCGAGTTCACGAGCCTCTGCCCCGTGACCGGCCAGCCCGACTTCGGCCACATCCGCATCCGCTACATCGCGGACAAGCTCTGCATCGAGAGCAAGTCCCTGAAGCTCTACCTCTATTCCTTCCGCAGCCATCACACGTTCCACGAAGAGGTCGTAAACCGCATCCTCTCCGACCTCGTGAAGGCCTGCAAGCCGCGCTGGATGGAGGTCACAGGCGAATTCCGTCCCCGCGGCGGCATCTCCCTTACCATCACCGCCACCGAGGGCTCCAGAGCCCCCTCCGGCCGTTGAAAACGCCCACAACATCCTAACAGGAGATAT
>JAFYBD010000170.1 GCA_017540385.1 Lentisphaeria bacterium | reverse complement strand
GCTGCGGTTGCTGAACGGCGGCCGTGCCTCCGGCACCACGCTCTATTCCGGCACGATCAACGTCGACGCGGACGCGGTCATGACCGACACCTATTTGAAAGGCGGCACGGTCTTTGTGCTCGCGCAGGGCAGGGCGGACGCCACGGTGCTTGGCGGTTCCGCGAAGTTCACGGTGTGTGCCGGTGCGAGCGCGAGCGGCCTGACCGTCCAGCCCGGCGGATCGCTGACCATTCAGTCCGGCGCGAAGGTGACCGCCCTGAAGGACAGCGGAGGATACGTTTACATCGAGGACGGGGCGGACGTCACGTTCGCCCCGAACGTGATCGAGAGTCTCGTCGTGAGCAGCGGCACCTACTTTGTCCGTTCCGGCACGACGCTCACCCGGGCGGTCGTCGCGGGAAACGGCGTCATCAACGTGTACGAGGGCGGCGTGGTCGAATCGGCCATCGTGAACAGCTGCAACGTCTCCGCCTACAAGGGGCTGTACGTCTCCAGCGGCGGCACGGCGCTTCAGACCACGGTGAACTCCGGCGGCGCTGTCTATGTCTACGAAGGCGGCTTCGCCTCCGGCGGCGTCGTTTCCTCGGGCGCAGCGTGCCAGGTGCGCGCGGGCGGCGTCGTGAGCGATCTCACGGTCAGGTCCGGAGGATTCATGACCGTCTCGTCCGGCGGAACCGGGTACGACGTCCTGGAGGACGGCGGCACGGTGAACGTGCTGGACGGAGCCTCGGTCACGTTCGTCGAACGCGTCGTCAGCGGGACCACCATCACCAACGGCACGACCACGATCCACCCGGGCACGGTCCTGGTGGGCGCGACCGTCGCGGGCGACGGAAAGCTGAACGTCGTCGCCGGCGGCTGTGTGGAATCGACCACGGTGAACGCATGCGGCGCTGACGGCGGCCTGGTCATCTACAGCGGCGGTACGGCCGTTGGAAATACGATGAACAGCAACGGATTTGCATACATCTTCTCCGGCGGCACAGCCATCGACAATACGATCGGCCCCGGCGGCAGCATGACCATCTTCTCCGGCGCAGTCATGAAGAACGTCGAAGTGCTGGCCCGTCCCGGCGACGACCTGACTCTACCCGGAGGGAAACTCTATCTGTCGTCCGGCGCAGTCTTGACCGGACGCATCCGGGTCGCCTCGTCGGGCGCGTACATCTTTATCGACGACGTTGGGGCCACGATTGATTTCGATATTTCCGAAATCGATCCCTCTGGCGACCAGGAAGTGCTCTTGGACGATTACGAACGCATCCGCCCCGAGCCGAAGGAAGCCCTGAATCACGTGGCGAACTTTACGCTCACAGTTTCCGGCGACCAGTCCATCGGCACCTACAAGATCACCAAGGGGAAGGCGAGCGCTGACCTCACATTCCCCGCGCTCACGGTCCGGAACACAGGCGGCGAGGTGCTCGGGCGTCTGGTGAAAGACAAAGACAGTTTCGTCTACAACGGCGTGCAGTATTATCTCGACATGGGTGTGGAGATCGTCGGCAAGGTGGGCATCCTCACGCTCTTCCTGCACATCGGCGACGGCGCGACGGCCGACTCTGCGCCGGTCCCGACCGTTTCCGCGGACGTCAAAGAGCTCACGAATTCCTGCGTCACGGTCACGGCCGCGTTCGATTCCTCGCTCTCGACCAGGCAGTACAGTCTGGACGGCACGAACTGGCAGACCTACCAGAACGGCGTCACGATGACCGAAAACGGCCGGGTGTATTTCCGCGGACTCAACAGGTCCGGCGCTTCGGGCATCGCGAGCTACACGGTGCGGAATATCGACAATACCGCGCCGACCGCTCCGGCGGGACTCGTCGCGAACGTCTCCGGCCGCACCGTCACGATGAACTGGCGACCGGCCGCGGACGACCTCGCAGGCGTGCGCGAATACATCGTCACATGCGTCAGCGACGACGGCCGTGCCTTCACGTTCAAAACGACCGACACGCGGTTCGTGCTGGAGGATGCGGATTATGCCGCGTGGCGGTGGAGCGTGCAGGCGGTCGACTGCGTCGGCAATCTCTCCGAGGTCTCGGCAGGCGAGGCGTTCGAGGTCGTGAACCACGACGTCCCCGTCCCGCCCGCTCCGGCGTTCCTCGCGAAGAGCGACGTCGACGGCAGCGGAATCAGCGACGTGATGTTCCAGTACACCGGAGGCGATTTCCAGCTCGGGTTCTGGATGAACGGCACGAACGCATGGCGCGGGAACGGGCTGCCGCATCCGGCCGAATGGGAAGTGCTCGGCACGTACGACATGGATACGAACGGCCGGGCGGACGCCGTGCTCGTCGGCAATGTGGTCGTGAACGGCGTGAAGGGCGCGTACATCGGGTATTATCTCGACTCCGACGACTCCGACGCGAACTGGACGAACATCGGCTACCTGAACAACGCCGATGACGTCGCCTGGAAAAACAAGGTCGGCAACCTCACCGGGAACGCTGGCGCGAACTCCATCGTCTGGTACGCCCCCGAGCTCTATGCACTCGGAGCCTGGACCGACGGGACCGACCGCTGGGTTACGCTCAGCAACGACTTCGGCGGCGACGCCTGGACGCTCATCGGCTGCGGCGATTTCTCCGGCAACGGGGCGGATTCCGTCGTGATGGCGTACAACGGCGGCGAGCTGTATTATGCCGTGAACCTCGACGGGTCGGCGACCGAGCTCGCCAAGAGCGACAGCGGCTGGGAAGTGCGCGCGATCGGCGATTTCTCCGGCGACGGCAGGGACGACATCGTGGCGTTCCACGCGGAGACCGGACTCGTGGCCAAATGGGCCGACGGGTTGGTTTCGAACTGGTCGCAACTCGGCCAGCTCGACGCGAAGGACTGGTTCGTGGTCGGCGCCGGCGATTACGACGGCGACGCGCAGGACGATCTGCTGGTGCGGCAGTATTCGACCGGCATGCTGGGGTATTATTCCGGCGGCGACATGGCCCGGTGGAACACCCTCGGCTACGGCGTGGATATGAGCTGGACGGTCATCGCTTAAAGTCCTCCCTGTTCCAATCACCCTCAAAAAAAAACTGCGCCCCCGGCCTTTGCAGGTCGAGGGCGCTTTCCTTTGATTGATGCAATAAAAGAGCCGGGCTCCTTTTGAGGGGAGCCCGGCAGATTCCTTTCGGGTCGGCGACGCGTGAGTTCGCGTCGCGCTTCAAGCGGTCTTACTTGCTCTCGGGGGAGAGCTCGTGGCCGATGCGGAAGTAGTCGACGTCGACATATCCGCCCGCGGTCTTCGTGGCGAAGTTGAAGATGCCGAAACGGTAGCCCATGAAGTGGGGCATGCTGTAGGGCATGTTGATGGCGTTGCCGATGCGCGTCCAGGTCTTGCCGTCCTTGCTGTAGTAGAAGAACGACTGGTCTTTTCTGCGCGCGTTGAGCTTGTATTCGTCCTCGGCGGGAGCGCCGACCGGAGCCACGTCGACTTCCACGCGGAGATACGCGATGTCACCGTCGAGCGGGACGGACGCGATCTCGTTCATGGCCGCCTGGGGCTGCTGGGGCTGCTGACCCTGCTGAGGGCCGCCGGGACGACCGCCGCGACCGCCGCGACCGCCGCCTGCGGGCGTGCACATCACGATGGTCTTCTTGCCGTCGGCCATCTTCACGCCGACGAGGCCCCACTGGGCCTGGAACGAGGAGAGACCGGCGTAGTCGCCGTCCTTCATGTTCTTCACGTCGATCTTGATCTCAGCCGTGGAGGTCGGGCCGAACGTGCGCTGGGTGAGGGTGTTTTTCGCTTTTTCGAGGGAGTTGACGACGCTGCCGGTCTTGAAGCGGATCCAGCCGGGGCGATCCTTGAGGCTCCAGAGGGAGTTGTCCGGGATGTGGTTCCACTGCCACACGAGCGGGAGGTCGCGGTCGCCGGATTTGCGGCTGAATTCGTCGGATGCGACGACCTTCGGGATCGCCGGGTGCTTCACGTTGATCGGGATGGGCGGCAGGGTCTTGCCGTCGCCGTCGGTGCCGATCATCGGCCAGCCGTCCTTCCAGGTCACGGGGGCGAGGAACGGGATGCGGCCGACTCCGCCGCGGTCGCCGAAGAGCAGGGCGTACCATTTTCCGTCGGGCGTGTCGACGAGACCGCCCTGGGCGATGCCTTCGCAGGAGAAGAGCAGTTTGGATTCATAGGGGCCCTCGATCTTGTCGGCGCGGGCGCAGTAGACGCTGCGGACGTTCGGCCAGCCGATGTTGATGAGGTAATACTTGCCGTTGATGATGTGCATCTGGGAGCCTTCGAGCAGGCTGCCGGTGTTTCCTGCATCGCGGGCGGTATCGGCGCGGGAGACGAGGACCTTGTTCTGGATGCGGCCGTTGGCGTCGACGCCGAGGCCGCCCTTCTTGACGGCGCTGAGGTCGGAGGTGAGCTCGACGATCTTGCGGTCGCCACCGTCCCAGATGATGTAGTTGCGGCCGTCCTTGTCAAACACGAGGGAGTGGTCGTGGAAGCGGGGGAGCGTGGAGATGCGCTTCCAGTCGCCCTTCTTCGGATCCTTGCTGGTCCAAATGTAGGTCCTGTTGGTCGGCTGGGAGAACGAGGAGACGTAGAACGTGCCGTCCTTGTAGCGGATGCAGCTGGCCCAGGTGCCGTTGCCGTACTCGTTCTGGCCGTTGGAGAGCGTGAGGCGGTCCTTCACGTTCTGCGGCAGGTCGTCGTCCAGGAGGTCGTCGTAGCAGTAGCTCACGATTTCCCAGTTCACCAGGTCCTTCGACATCATCACGGGCACGCCCGGATTCATGTGCATGGTGGTGCTGGTCATGTAGTAGGTGTCGTCCACACGGAGCACGGAGACGTCGGGCACGTCGGCCCAGATCACGGGGTTGAGGGGAGCCTGAGCTCCGTCGTCTTCGACCGCGGTGGCCGCGCAGGCCACGGAGCAGCAGCAGGCCGCCGCGAGCGCCAGGAGAGCGAAAGAGTGTTTCATGGTGAACCTTTCGTAGTTGGGGGTTGTGAAGTAAAACGGATGAGATGAATCAACACTTTTCCCATAATATAAACCGTAACGCGGATAATAGTATGCAGTATTTGTTCAAAAGCATACGTTATTTGCTCAAACTTTTTTTGAGGCGGTTTCGTGGGGATTACTTAACGTTAATGTGAAATCCTATCTATCTTTTGTGAGAAATGAATGTGAATCCAGAAGAATCGTGTCAGATAATCACAAATCCTGTCGAGACCGGCGATTCCGGCGAAAACAACAGGGCAGGGGGGAGGTTTTGAGGCGAAAAAGGGGCTGGAGACAACTTTTTTTGAAAAACTTAGTCGAAACTAACTTGATAAACCAAAAAACGGTGCTATAGTAAATATCGGAACGCAACGTTCCCGAACCGTTCCGGGTCGACGGCAGCATGGTGTGCAGCTGTCCAAAATGGGAGAATGGGAAAAGGGAAAGCCGGTTGACGCATGAGACATGCGTTCGAATGTTTCGTGCGGAAATCGGCGGTTTTGGGTGCGAACAGATTGCCGCCGGTCCTGACTGAAGGACCGCCGGAACCGGTTCGGGACGGCGTTTCGTTTTTCCTGGCGATTGTTCACCGGAGCCATCCTTGTTATTTCAAAGTTAGGTTAAACAAAGTTATGATCCCGAATGTCTGCATTTTACACAAGACGGACCTCCTGCGGTTCCTGTTGCGGAAGACCGCGGCGGTCCGGCGCGGGGTGAAACCCGGCGAACTGCTGCGCGTGAGGCGCTGTTTCATGGCCGCGAGCCCGGAGGGCACCCCGGTATGCCTGCACCGGCGCGACATCCTGCGCATCCTGGAGCTCGACTATGTGGAACTGCTTGTTGAGGCGGAGAGTTCGCTGGTGCTGTTCTACCACGCGGACACGATGGCGGCAGCATTGGGCGAACCCGACAGTCGCGCGATCCTGGAGAAATGCGGATACGATATGACTGCCGACTGCGCCGGGCTGCTCGCACAGCTCGGACGGCGTTTCCGTGCCGGGGGCGGGCTGCCGCATGAAGTCGGCGTTTTCCTCGGCTACCCGGCGAAGGACGTTTCCGGATTCATGGCGAACCTGCCGCGGACTCCGGTGGAGCATGGCCGCTGGGCGGTTTACGGCGACGCGGGCGAATCCCTGGTGCGGATGCGCCTGTACCGCAGGATCGAAACCGCGGCGGAGAGTCTTCTGAATGTCTGCGGCGACCCGCAGGCATTTTTCCAACACATATCCCACATCAACCCGACAACAGGAGTCATACAACAATGGCAAACGTAAAAGTCATCTACGGAAGCACGACGGGCGCGACCGAGAGCGCCGCAGCGGAAATCGCGGCTGCGTTCGGCGTGCAGGCAATCAACATCTCAAACGCCACGGCTGCGGATTTTCAGGCGGATCTGCTGATCCTGGGGAGTTCCACCTGGGGTGTCGGCGAACTGCAGGACGACTGGGCCGCGAAGATCGGCCTGCTGGAACATGCCGACCTGAAAGGGAAGCTCGCGGCCGTGTTCGGTCTCGGCGACCAGAGCGGATTCGCGGACACTTACTGCGACGCGATGGGCATCCTCGCGCAGAAGGCGAAAGGGCAGGGGGCGACGCTCATCGGGCAGACGTCGTCCGAGGGCTACGGGCACAGTTCCTCCGTCGCCGAAGAGGGGAACATGTTCTGCGGGCTCGCCCTCGACGACAACAACGAATCGGAGAAGACTTCGTCCCGGATCGGGGCGTGGGTCGAACAGCTGAAACAGCATCTCTGAGCAGCTTCGGCGCAGTTTCCGGCGGAAAGCGTCTCCGGGTTTTGTGCAGTGGACCCTGGCGGCGTTTTCCGCCTTTTTTTGGGTACCTCTAAAAATTGGTATTCGGCGTCTTTTCGCGTCGTTTTTTTGAGATACCCTTTTTGTTTTCGCCGAAAAAAAAGGACGGCGCGGAGGCCGTCCGGAGCAAGACAAAAGGATTTGCGGGAGCTTATTTCGCGCCCTTGGAGATCATGAACTGGCGGAGATCGTGGTGCTCTCTGGCGAAGAAGAGCGGGGTGCGCTTGCGATCGTTCAGCTCGTTGATGTTGAGGCCTTTCGCAATGAGATACTTCATGACGTCGAGCGCGCCGCCGTTCGCCGCGTAGTGCATGGCGGTCCAACCGCGGTTGTCTTTCGCGGTATAGTCGAGTTTCTTCGTGACGAAGTATTTGACCGCCTCGAGGTTGTTCGCCATGACGGCGTAGTGGAACGCCGTGGCGCCGTTGGCGTCCTTATCCTGCAGATCGGCGCCGTGTTCCGAGAGGTACTTGATGCACTCGATGTCGCCGTTCTCCGCGGCGAAATGGATGACGGAGCGGCTCTGCTCGTAGTCCTGGGCGGAAATGTCCGCGCCGTGTTCGACGAGGTACTTGATGATGTCGAGGCTGCCGTTCTGCGCCGCATAATGGAGCGCGGTCAGGCCGTCGACGGTCGCGGCGTCGTTGACGTCGCGGGGGAGGAGGTAGAACGGGATGTCTTCGATGTTTGCGATGGTGCCGGACTTCTTATCGGAGGAGGAGGGGGCCTTCTTCGGGGCGTCGGAGGAGGCTTCGGCCTCGACGTAGCGTTCGCCGCCATCGTCGTCATCGTCGTCGACTTCCTCGTAGCGGGGCGCCTCGACCTCTTCCTCATCCTCGAAATCCTCCTCGAGGGATTCCGGGGTCTTGAGTCCGAGGGCCTTCTTCAGGGAGGCGATATGCTTTTCATCGGAGTCGTAGTAGAGTTTGTCCTGACGGTTGCGCTGATCAATCAGGTTCTCCACGAGCGTCCAGTTGATGGCCTTGATGCTGGCGCCGTGTTCGACGAGGGTCTCGAGCTCCTGGCGGGAGGTGTATTTCGCCGCGAAGTGAAGCGGGGTCTCGTTGCGGATGGTGCGCTTGTTCGGGTCGCTGCCGTGTTCGAGGAGGTAAAGGACGAGTTCGGGGTTGTGCCCCATGAGGGCGTAGTGAATGGCCGAACGGCCTCGTTTGTCGGGGAGATTGACCTCGCCGCCGTGATGGATGAGGAATTCGATGATGTCGACGTGACCGCCTTTGCACGCCTCCTGAAGGAGCGTCATGCCGTTCTCGTCCTTGATCCCGAAGTCGGCCTTGTGATCGACGAGGAAGATGAATTCGTCGAACAAATCGTTGGTGGAGAGGTACCAGGTCAGGGCGTCGGGGCAGAACGTGCAGTCGAGTCCGTCACCGTCCTTGTTCGCTTCGTCCGATTTCCGTTCCTTCACCAGCTCCATGATGGCGCGGAGTTCGGCGAGCTCGGGTTCTCCGAACGTTGTGTGTTCGGCGAGCTTGTCGAAACGCTCCTGGGGCGTCAGAACGACGGGCTTGGCCGCGGTGGCGAGCGCCGCGACCGCTATGAGCAGGAAAGCATGGAAAGCGGATTTGAGCATGTTGTACGGTCCTCCGGGAGAGGTTCGAGAAAAATAATCACTTATACTATACTTTGAAACAAGGCGGAAATCAAGCGAAAACTTGAAAAAGATGAGGATTTTGACGGTCGGGACGCGAATCATACTGCTCCGGGCGGTTTCCGGCGATTATTTCTCGGACTTTTCCCGCCCGGCTCTTGACATTTTGAGTTTTGGAGGTAAATTAAGGGTTTGTATTTTCATTTTAATCATTGATAGCAACCAGAGGTCGGATACCCCATGATTATTCAAAAAATGAACAACGTGCTGGTCAAGCACGGAAAAGTTACATTTGCCATTTTCACCGCAATCGTCATCGTCTCGTTCGTGTGGTTCTTCACCCCGGGCGTGGACGGTTCCCTGCTGCTCGGCGGAAATATCGGTCCCAATTCGAAGTACGGCGACGTGCTCGGCCATGCCGTGACCTACGCCGACGTCGGCAATGCCCGCGAGTTCACGTCCATGGTCCGCGGCGCTTCCTACGGCGTTTCTCCGGCGCGCGTCTCCTCGCTCGACGAGGACGCGTCGTTCCAGGCCGCGCTGCTGCTGAAGGCCGCCGACGTGATGAACATCCAGGCCAGCGACCGTGAAGTCGCCGAAGTCATCCATACGCTTCCCTCGTTCCAGCAGGACGGCAAGTTCTCGCCCGAACTCTATGCGAAGTACAAGGAATATTATCTCGCGCCCAACGGGCTCGGCTATGCCGACCTTGAGGAGGCCGTCCGCTCCATGATCCGCATGCAGAAGGTCCCGATGGCGACCGTCGGCAGCGTGATCGTGCCCGCAGGCGAGGCGGATGCCGCGATCGCAGCCCTGCTGCAGAAGATCACGTACCACCTCATCACGTTCGATCCCGAGTCGTTCAAGGACGAAGTCAC
The DNA here is from genome assembly GCA_017540385.1 of Lentisphaeria bacterium. Lineage (GTDB taxonomy): Bacteria > Verrucomicrobiota > Lentisphaeria > Victivallales > UBA1829 > UBA1732. The sequence continues at coordinate 2,200 of JAFYBD010000170.1, read as the reverse complement.
GGTCGAGGACGCCGAGGTGAAGGATTTCTACACGGCGAACCCGTCGTACTTCATGAGCGAACCGGAATCCGACGGTCTGCTCGCCTTCGCGGCCTACACCGTGAAGAAGAACGAGGTGACCGAGGAGCAGATGAAGGATTACTTCGAGGCCAACGAACATTCGTTCCACAAGGAAGACGGCACGGATCAGACGTTTGAAGAGGCGAAGGACGCCATCCGCAAGGAACTTGAGACCACGATCGAGACCGCCGACGCCGAGGCGAAGGCGCGTGCGTTCAACAAGTCGTTCCGCGAGGCCATCCGCGCCGACAAGGAAGCCTATCAGGCCGACCCGCAGAAGCTCTTCCGCGAGGAAGCCGAAAAGGCCGGCATGAAGATCGTCGAGCTCAAGAACCTCACCTCCCGGACCGCGTCCAACGAGGAACTGCACATCGACTACCAGCTGGTCGAGGCCGTCTCCATCCTGAAGAACACCGGCTCCTACACCAACCTCATGACCGGAGCGGACGGCATTTCGATGTTCCTGATGACCGCGCGCCGTCCGTCCGTGATCCAGCCGTTCGAGGACGTGAAGGACGTCGCCCGCGAACGCGTGGTTGCCCACAAGGAGAACGCTCTCGCGGACGAAGCCTCCGCGCAGTTCAGCCTGAAGTTCGCGGAGCTCAAGGACGCTCCCGCCGAGATCGAAGACCTCGTGAAGTCCCTGCACGGCACGTTCCAGGACGAACTCCAGCGCACGCGCCTCGACATCGAGGCCGCGCCGTACATGCCCGCCGTGAACGCCATCCTGACGACCGACGTGGGCAAACTCTCCGCCCCGGACAAGCAGTACGGGTTCCCGGTCTTCGTCTTCGTGACCGCGCACACCGACGCGACCGCCGAGGAGATCGCCGAACAGAAGGAATCGCTTGAACTCGAGCTGAAATACCGCAAGCAGGACATCGTGTCCCGCGGTCTGCAGGACTGGGTGATCGAATCCGCGCACGTCTTCCGTCGCGGCCAGGCCCAGGACTGACGGCGGGGCGCAACCCCAATCAACCAATTATCTCTCAGAGACGGAGAACTGGAACGAATGAAAGATTTCCGAATCGGAATCGGCTACGACGTGCACCGCATGGCGCCGGAACGCGATTTGATGCTCTGCACCTGTCACATCCCGAACGAGACCGGGCTTGACGGCCACAGCGACGCCGACGCGCCGGTTCACGCCCTGATCGACGCCATGTTCGGCGCGCTCGCCCTCGGCGACATCGGACAGCATTACCCGGACGACGATCCGCAGTATCTGGGCGCGTCCGGCGAGACGCTGCTCCGCAAGACGCTCGCCCTGCCGGAATTCCAGGGCTGGCGCATCGGCAACGCCGACATCACCATCATCGCGCAGAAGCCGAAGCTCGCGCCGTACGTCCCGCAGATGCGGGAGGCGCTGGCGAAGATCCTCGGGGTCGGCGCCGACCATGTCTCCATCAAGGCGAATACGGCCGAAGGGCTGGACTCCGTGGGGCACTGCCAGGCCATCGAGGCCCATGCTGCGGTCCTCCTCTTCCCGCGTGACGAGGCCTGATCGAACGGAAAGGCTCTGCCGATTATGCTGGAAGGTCTGGCCGGGAACAAACTGAAGACGCTCGCCATGACGTGTCTGGAGACGTGCATCCAGGCGCAGAAAGAGCTCGTCGAGCACGGAACGCCCGCCGATAAATTCCTCGCGGAGTTCTACCGCAACAATCACAAGTACGGCTCCCGCGACCGCCGCGCCATCTCCGGCTGCGTTTTCGCCTATTTCCGCTGGCGCGGCTGCCTCGAAAAGATATTCGACCTGTCTCAGGAAGGTCTCACCGGCCCGGCGCTCTCCGCCGCACTCGCCGCCGACGATCCCACGTGCGCCGTGTTCCCGTTCTGGAGCAACGTCGCGCCGGATGCGCTGGTGGCGATCAAAGACCCCTTCGAACGCATCCTCGCGGTGACCAACGCGGACGTCGACCTGGATTACTACGACCTGGTGCCGGACTGGATGCCTGACGAAGTGCCGGAGTCCAGCCGTCAGGCGTGGCTCCACGGCCTCGCATCACGTCCATCCGTGTGGCTCCGCGCACAGATGATATCCCCCGCCGACCTCATCCGTCGCCTCGCCGCGCAGGGCATCCATGCCGAACGCGGTTCCGAGGTGCTCGTGAACGCCGTCCGCGTGAAGGGGACCGTG
>JAFYBD010000169.1 GCA_017540385.1 Lentisphaeria bacterium | reverse complement strand
GACACGGTGTCCGACAGGCCGGAGACGTACACGGTGCCGCCGTTGCCGAGGGTGATATTGGTGGCGGTGCCGCCCGAGGCAATGATCATGGTGGTCCGGGAACCCCAATATGTCGGTACGGGAACGCCGCTGCTGTTGATCGTGACGAACGCGCTGACGTCGCTTCCGGACCATTGCCTGTCGAGCCCGACGGTCAGGAGGTTCACACTCGCGCCGCTGGCCACATACACGCTGTTGAGCACGCCGCGGACCACGAGGCCGTCAACGAGCACGCCGGAACCAGTCTGGCTGCTCACCGGAGTCCAGCCGTTGTATTCTTCGGCGATGGACAATTCCCGCAGATTCCGCCGGACCTGGCCGCCGGATAGGGTGACGCTTCCGCCCCGGGCGACCTTGGCAATGAAGACGCTGTCCAAATCCCTGGAGGCGAGCAATCCGGTCAGGGTCTGATTCCCCGAACCAGCGCCCGGTCCCGGCTGGAAATAGACGTAGCCGCCGTCGATGAAGGTGATATCTTGGGCAAGCGTGTTGCTGCCCGCGAATTCGATCTCGCCATTCTTGTCGAAGGTGATATTCCCGGCTGAGGTGTTGTCAGCGAGCCCGAGTCCGTTCGGGATGTAGGCGTGCGAGGCCAATCCGGCCGCGGCCGCGGAGCTCCGCAATTCGGCGAAGTTGATTCCCGTGGCCAGCTTGAAGTTCTCGTAGTACTCGTAAGTCGAGTTTGTGGGTGCCGGATTCCACGGTTCCTCCGATTCCTCCTCATAGTGATAACTGGTGTCGTGCTGCTTCTCCCGGTCGGAGGGCCAGATGGAGAGATTGCCCATGTTGGACAAACTGTAAAAGTGGTTATCTCTGCCGCTGGAATCCAGCATATCGGCGAGGTAATCCTTTATCAGGGCCGTGGTCAGGGTCTGATCGTAGTGGTATTTCGATGTGACGGTCCAAGAGTACTTGTAAGACATACTGCTTCTCCTCCGGGTTACGTTTTATTTGAACAATTGATAAACTTCTGCGGGAATAAAAAAAACTCCCGGACCGCGGATGCAGTGCGGGAGACGTGAAAACGATGCGAATCGCGCGGGTATGAAGCGACGTGACGCTCGGGATCACCCTCATGCGTCCGCAAACTCAAACCGTATGTAAAAGTCAATAGCATGTGCGCGATATTGCCGTTTTCATAGTATTTGCTATACTTTATCACGCGCAGGAAAGGTTGTCAAGAAGAAAACGACAAAAAAGAAAAAGTTTTTTTGCAATATCGACTGCAAATAAGCAGATTATAAAGCACACACAGCGTATGCCAAGTAGTGCTCTGCTACGCTAGAGCACACACAGAGTGTGCCGCAGTAGTACCCGGCTGCGCTCGGGCACACACAGGGTGTGCCGCAGTAGTGCCCGGCTGCGCTCGGGCACACACTAGCGTGTGCCAAGTAGTGCTCTGCTACGCTAGAGCACGTGCTTTCGCGTAGCAAAGCACTACCGCAGTGCAGGCCGCCGCCTGCTTAGCGCAGTTCGACTTTGAGTCCGTCGGCGAGAGCCTTTCTGATCTTCTCGTAGGCGACGTTCACCTCTTCGTCCGTGAGGGTCCGGTCGGGGGAACGGAACACGAGCGAGTAGGCGAGGCTCTTCCTGCCTTCGCCGATGGCCTTGCCCTCGAAGACGTCGAAGATGGAGACGGATTCGAGGAAGGGCAGGTGCTGCTTGCGGATGAAGTCGATGACGTCCTGATTCTGCAGTTTCGCCGGAGCGATGAACGCGATGTCGCGGGAGACGCTCGGGAACTGGGAGATCGGGGAGTAGTACAGCGACTTCTCGCGGGCTCCGAAGATGGCGTCGAGCTGGATCAGGGCGATGAAGAGCGGGGTGTTCAGGCGCATGCCCTTGGTGAGCTCGGGCGCGGCCTGACCGAGGATGCCGGCCTTCTTGCCGTCGATGATGAGTTCGGCGCAGCAGGTGGGGGCGAACCGGGGATCTTTCGCGGGGACGAAGGAGAACGAAGCGATGCGACGCACGTTCAGGACGGATTCCAGGATGCCCTTCAGGTCGAAGAAGTCATACTGGGCGGAGCGTTCCTTGGAATAGCGTTCGGGATGGGCGCAGCCGGTGATGGCGATGCCGATCTCGTCGCGCTCCTCGGGGTATTTCTCCTGGTTGGCGCAGAAGACGTGCCCGATCTCGAAGAATCCGAGGTCGTAGTTCTTGCGCGCGATGTTGTAGCGGACGGCGTCGAGCAGGCAGGGGAGCAGCGAGGGACGCATGACGGCCAGGTCGAGGCTGATCGGGTTGCTGGGGCGGATCAGGTCGGCGGGCTCGAAGATGCCTCCGCGGATGGCGGAGGCTTCGCTCATCATGCTGTTGCTGACGATCTCGCAGAGACCGACGGCGACGAATTCCTCTCGCAGATGCGTGAGCTTCAGGATGTCGTCGCGGGAGATGTCGGACTGCGTGGCCTTGATGGGGACGTCGGGGAGCTTGTCGAGGCCGTGGATGCGGGCGACTTCCTCGGCGAGGTCGGCGGAGCCCATCACGTCCAGCTCGCGCCAGGTGGGCACGCTGAACGACGCGCCGGTCTCGGACTGGCGGACGGTGTCGAATCCGAGCGAATGGAGGATCTCGTCGATGCGGCGGTTGCCGACGTCCATGCCGAGCAGACTGCGCACGCGGTCGTATTTCATGTCGATGATGCGCGCGGCCGGAGCGGGTTCGGCCACGGAAACGAGGTTGGAGACGAGGCGTCCGCCCGCGAGCTCCAGGATCAGCTGGGCGGCGCGGTTGCTGGCCGGGACGATCATGGCGCGGTCGGCGCCGCGTTCGAAGCGGTAGGAAGCCTCGGAGCTGAGGCCGAGACGGCGCGAGGTGGCGCGGACGGATGCGGGATCGAACCACGCGCTCTCCAGGACCACGTCGGTCGTGTCGTTCACGACGCCGGAGTATTCGCCGCCCATGACGCCGGCGATGGCGACGGGCTTCTCGGTGTCGGCGATCACGAGGTCGTTGGAGGTCAGGTCGTAGGTCTTGCCGTCCAGCGCGGTGATGGCTTCGCCGTCCGCGGCGCGGCGGACGACGATGCGGTCGCCCTTCAGGAACCGCATGTCGAAGACGTGCAGGGGTTCGCCCAGCTCCATCATCACGAAGTTCGTGATGTCGACGATGTTGTTGATGGGGCGGATGCCGATGGCGGCCAGGGAACCCTTCAGCCAGGCCGGGCTTTCGCCGACCTTCACGCCGCGGATCACGCGAGCGGTGTAGAGCGGGCAGAGGTCCGGAGCCTCGACCGTGACCAGGTTGTTCCAGTCGCCTGCGAGTTCGGTCGGGACGTTTTCGGGCGCGGGGAACTTGAGTTCGCCGCCGACGAGCGCGGCGATGTCGCGCGCGACGCCCCAGTAGGAGAGCCAGTCGGGCCGGTTCGGGGTGATCTCGAGCGTGTAAACTGTGTCGGTGGGGACGTAGTCCTGAAGCGGCTTGCCGATCTCGAACGTGCCGGGGAGCAGCATGAGGCCTTTGTGATCCTCGCTGAGGCCGAGTTCCTTGGCGGAGCACATCATGCCGAAGGATTCCGCACCGCGGATCTTGCCCTTCTTGATCGTGAACGTGCCGCCTTCGCCGTCGCGGAAGACCGTGCCGATGGTGGCCAGCGGGACGATGTTTCCGGTGTCGCAGTTCGGCGCGCCGCAGACGATCTGAAGGGTTTCGGAACCGGTGAAGACTTCGCAGATGGAGAGGTGGTCGGAGTTCTCGTGTTTGCGGCGGGAAATGATCTTGGCGACGATCACGCCGTCCGGAATCTTGCCGATGGTCTCGATCTCCTCGACCTCAAGTCCGGCCATGGTAAGCGCGTTGGCGAGTTCTTCCGGGGAAAGGCTGATGTCGATGTAGTGTTTCAGTCTAAACAGGGAAAGTTTCATGTCGGTCTTCCTTTCTCAGAACTGTTTGAGGAACCGCAGATCGTTGTCGGAGAAGATGCGGAGGTCGTTGATGCGGTGCTTCAGCATGGTGAGGCGTTCGAGGCCGAATCCGAAGGCGAAGCCCTGGACCTCGTCGGGATTGTAGCCGACGTTGCGGAGCACGGCGGGATTCACCATGCCGGCGCCCATGATCTCGAGCCAGCCGGAATTCTTGCACACGCGGCAGCCTTTGCCGCCGCACATGACGCAGCTGAAATCGCACTCCACGCTGGGCTCCGTGAACGGGAAGAAGTGGGGCCGCATGCGGATCTTCACGTCCGTGCCGAAATACTCCTTCGCGAACTTGAGGATCGTGCTCTTCAGGTCGGCCAGCGAGACGTCCCTGTCGATGTAGAGGCCCTCGAGCTGGTGGAAGTGCACGCCGTGGGTCGCGTCCGGGGTGTCGCGGCGGAAGCAGCGGCCCGGGGAAACGATGCGGACCGGAGGCTTCGAACCGAGCATGGTGCGGATCTGGACCGCGGAGGTCTGCGTGCGGAGGAGGCGTCCGTCGGGCAGGTAGAACGTGTCCTGCGGGTCGCGCGAGGGGTGGTTCAACGGGGCGTTCAGGGCATCGAAATTGTGCCAGACGGTCTCGATCTCGGGACCGGTGACGGCGATGAAGCCCATCCGGCGGAAGATCGAGCAGCAGGCGTCGATGGTCTGGCTGATGGGATGTCTGCGACCGAACGGCCACTGGCGGCCCGGGAGGGTCACGTCGACGGCGGGCGCTTCTTCGGCTGCCTTGGCGTTGATCCTGGCTGATGCCTCGTTCAGGGCGGCCTGGATGGCCTGTTTGGCCTCGTTGAACGCCATACCTGCCGCGCGTTTGTCTTCGTTCGGCAGTTTGCCCATCATCGGGCTCAGGGCGGTGACGGCTCCGTTGCGCCCCAGCGTGCGGTTCTTGACGGCTTCGATGTCAGCGGGCGTGGCCGCGGCGGCCAGGGCGGTCTTCGCGTCGCCGGCGATGGCCTGAAGCTGTTGCAGCAGTTCTTCCAGCATGGTTTAACTCCTTGAAAAAAGAAAACGCGGGTCTGCCGGGGTGGCGGCAGCCCGCGAATGAGATAGTCTGTCGAGAGGACGCCCCCGGGTGGAAGCGTCCAGTCAAGTTCGTCAGCAGGCGGCCTTTGCCTTTTCAAGCAGGGCCGTAAACGCTGCGGGATCCTTGACCGCGAGGTCGGCGAGGACTTTGCGGTTGAGGTCGATGTTGGCCTTCTTGAGACCGTCGATGAACTTGCTGTAGGTCAGGCCCTGGGCGCGGCAGGCGGCGTTGATACGGACCGTCCAGAGGCGGCGGTACTGGCGCTTTTTCTGCTTGCGGCCTTCATAGGCGTGGACGTTCGCCTTGTCCACTGCATCGTATGCGGTACGGATGCGCTTGGAGCTGGCACCGTAGAAGCCTTTTGCACGTTCCAGGACGCGTTTGCGGCGTTTTCTCGAATAAACTGCGCACGTAACTCTCATGATTGATACTCCTTCTCAAGCTCAGCCGTACGGCAGGGCCTTTTTGATTCTCTGTGCATGGGCGGAAGACATCAGGCCGGCATTGCGTTTCTGGCGCTTGTTCTTCCCGGATTTGTTCGTCATGAGGTGGCGGCGGCCCGGCTTCGTGAACTTGTAGCCGCCGGAGGCGGTGCGTTTCACGCGCTTGGCGATACTCTTGCGAGTCTTCATTTTCGGCATCGTTTCTTCTCCTTATGTTGGAAGTGATTCACATCCGGGCAGGCAGACGCCATCAGCCGTACCCGGCGGTTTTCAGCCCTTCGGATTGAAGGACATGTTGATGTTTTTACCAAGCAGTTTCGCCGGAGCGTCGACGACGGCGGCGTCTGCGAGATCTTCCGTGATCCTGGAAACCAGCTCGAAACCCATTTCGGGGTGCGAGAGCTCGCGTCCCTTGAAGGTGACCGTGACCCGCAGCTTGTTGCCTTCGCCCAGAAATTCCTTCGCGTGGTTGATCTTCACCTCGTAGTCGTGCGTGTCGATGTGAAGACGGAATTTGATCTCCTTGACCTTCTGGGCCTGCTGGTTCTTCTTCTGCTCCTTCAGTTTCTTCTTCTGTTCGTACAGGAGCTTCCCGAAGTCCATGATGCGGCAAACGGGCGGATTGCTGTTTTCCGAAACCAGGACCAGGTCCAGACGCGCCGCCTGCGCCGCCTGACATGCGGCGGCAAGCTTCATAACGCCCAGCTGTTCCCCGTCGGCTCCAATCACGAGCAGCGACTTGTCGGAATAAGCACGGTCATTGCTTTTTAATAACTTGGCGATAATAAACGCCCTCCATGTAAGATGGTTTCGAGGTGCTTCCGCAATTTTGCGAAAGCGTCTAAACTAATACTATATCACGTCAAAGACGATTTTCAAGTTCCGACTGTAATTTTTTGATGAAAGTTTCCAAATCCATCGCGCCGAGCTGGTCTTCGCGGCGGGAACGGACCGCCATCGTGCCTTCGGTCTGTTCCTTCTCGCCGATGACGGCCATGAACGGGATGCGCTGGAGTCGGGCGTCCTTGATCTTCGCGCCCATGCTCTCGGAACGGACGTCGCAGAGGACCTGGAATCCGGCCTTGCGGAGCGCGTCGGAGACCTTCTGCGCGTATTCGTGCTGCTTCTCGGTGATCGGGATCACGCACACCTGGGTCGGAGCCAGCCAGAGCGGGAAAGCGCCGGCGTAGTGCTCGACCAGGATGCCGAAGAAACGTTCCAGCGAGCCGAAGAGCGCGCGGTGGACCATGTAGGGCTGATGCAGCGCGCCGTCTGCGCCGACGTACGTGATGCCGAAGCGTTCCGGCAGGTTGAAGTCGAACTGGATCGTGGAGGTCTGCCATTCGCGTCCGATGGCGTCCTTGATCTTGAGGTCGATCTTCGGACCGTAGAACGCGCCGCCGCCCTCGTCGACTTCGTATTCGAGGCCGCAGCCCTGGATGGCCTGGACCAGCGACTTCTGGGCCTGTTCCCAGCGGGCGGGATCGCCGACCGCCTTGGCGGGACGGGTGGAGAGGTACGCCTTGATCTCCGGGAATCCGAACGTCTTCCAGATGTAGAGGCAGAACTTGAGGACTTCCATGATCTCGCTCTCGATCTGTTCCGGCGTGCAGATGATGTGCGCATCGTCCTGCGTGAAGCCGCGGACGCGCATGAGGCCGTGGAGCACGCCGCTCTTCTCGTAGCGGTACACGGTGCCGAGTTCGGCCCAGCGGCACGGGAGTTCGCGGTAGGAACGCACGCGGCTCTTGTAGATTTCGATGTGGAACGGGCAGTTCATGGGCTTGGCGTAGTAGTCGAACTCGTCGATCTGCATCGGGGAGTACATGCTCTCCTTGTAGAATCCGAGGTGGCCGCTGGTCTCCCAGAGCTGACTGCGTCCGATGTGCGGCGTGTAGAGCAGATCGTAACCGTGCGCGAGGTGTTCCTTGCGCCAGAAGGTCTCGATGACGTTGCGGATGTAGGCTCCTTTGGGGTGCCAGAGCACGAGGCCGGGGCCGACCATTTCGGAGATGCTGAAGAGGTCGAGTTCCTTTCCGAGGCGGCGATGGTCGCGCTTCTTGGCTTCCTCGATCCGCTGCAGATAGGCCTTCAGCTCCTTCTTGTCCGCGAACGCCGTGCCGTAGATGCGCTGGAGCATCGGGTTCTTCTCGTTGCCGCGGTAGTACGAACCGGCCACGGAGAGCAGCTTGAAAGCGCCGATCTCGTTGGTGTTCGACACGTGGGGGCCGCGGCAGAGGTCGGTGAAGTCGCCGCAGATATAGAACGTGATCTCGCTGTCGTCGGGGATGTCGGCGAGGCGTTCGACTTTGTACTTCTGGCCGCGTCCGGCGAGGAAGGCGTGGGCGTCTTCGCGGGTCATGACCTTGCGTTCGAACGGGAGATGCGCGCGGGCGATCTCCTCCATTTTCGCCTCGATCTTCGCCAGGTCGTCAACCGTGAGACGGGCTTCCAGGTCGAAATCGTAGTAGAAGCCGTCCTCGGTGGCGGGACCGATGTCGAACTTGACGTTCGGGTAGAGTTCCTGCACGGCCGCCGCCATCACGTGGGCTGCGCTGTGCCGAATGGTTTCCAACGGGTATTTTCCCATTTTTGACTTTCCTCGTCAATATGTTAAGTGAAAAAAAAGCATGAGTTCTTTTAATATACACGAATAACCTGGAATTGCAAGCCCGGCCCCGCCGCGCATCCGATGAAATTCCGTTTTTTCTCCGTCCTTTCTCCTTTTCCTCCTTGATTTTTCCGAATTCCGGGGCATATTATCAGTGTTTCGTCAATCGTGGCCCCCCGATCCGGTTTTACCTCAGGAGTTTTCCCATGAGCGGACGCATCCGCGTATCCATCCTGTCTCTCCTCGCGGGAACGGCGCTCGCCGTCCTGCCCGCCGTGCTTTGCGCCAGGTCGACCCCCAGACTCTCGACGCTGGGCGGAGCCAACCTCGGCGGACTCTCCACCGGGGCAGTCACGAACATCCCATACGTCTTCCGGGCAGGCGACGCCGCCTACGCCCAGATCGTCGCGGCAGTCCGACGCGGCGCGCCCTCGCTGCTGGAACAGGTCCTCGAAAACTACGCTCATTCGCCGCGGTTCCTCGACGAACACCTGAACTACTACGAGACCCCGGTCATTTTCTACGCGATCTCGGAGAGCAAGCTCGATCACATCAAGCTCCTCATCCAGTACGGCAGCATCCTCGACTTCCAGCTTCAGGACAAGGATTTCCGGCAGTTCCAGAAGAACGCCGCCAGGAAGATCGACGCGAAGCAGACCATCAAGGGCGTCTGCACCCCCCTCGCCTACGCCTGCATGCTCCCGGCGATCTCCGGGTCGCAGAAACGCGATTCGCTCGCCGTCATCAAGCTCCTGATGGACTCCGGCGCGAACTGCAACATCGCCGGATTCGAGGGCAAGCCCCCTGTGCAGTTCCTCTGCGAGCAGGACCGGCCCGACGCCATCGAGCTCATGCTCTCCTACAAGCAGGTGCAGTTCGACTCGCCCGTGCTCGACGAATACATGCGGACGCATAAGGAAGACCAGACCGTGAAGATGCTCGCGGCCTACCGCGTCGAAATGGCGCGCGAAGCCGCCGAAAAGGCCGTCGCCGACCGGAAAAACAGCCGCAAGCCGCCGTTCACCGGCAAACCCGCGCTGTCGTTCGACCGCGCCGTCCTCACGAACAACGCATCCGAGATCAACAAGCACCTCGGCGCGATGGACGACGTCGACGATCCGCTCCCCGGCGAGGACAATCCGAACAGGGAAACGCCGCTCATCCGCGCCGTCCGGCTCGAACGCCCCGCGGCCGTCCGGCTCGTGCTCGACGCCGGAGCCGACCCGAACCGACCCGACGCCACGACCTGCACGCCGCTCGTTCATGCGGAGATGCGGGGATTCGACGAGATCGCCGCGATTCTGAAGGAAAAAGGCGCCGTCCTGCCGGTCTGCGAAACCATCGTCGACGCCGCGAAACAGGACCGCCCGGACGAGATCGAACGCCTCTACAAGGCCGCCGTGGCGCGCAAGGCGAAGACCGCGCCCCTGCTCGCCGAGGGACTCATCGCGGCCGTCTCGCTCGACCGCGAACGCGCCTTCGCGAAGCTCATCAAGCTCGGCGCGAATCCGAACCAGATCAAGGTCAACAAGCAGATTCCGCTCATCTTCCACCTCGTCGACAAAAACCTCGACGGGCTCATCCTCGCGTGCAAGGACGCGTCCACGCCCGTGGATTTGAAGGTGAAACACCCGCTCGTGAAGCTCACGCCCATCCTTTACGCCGCTTCCGGCACGAAGACCACGCCCGAGGTTGTCAACGCGCTCATCAAGCTCGGCGCGAGCCCGAACTCCGTCGGCGCGAAGAACAAGACCGCGCTCATGTTCGCGGCAGGGTCCGGAAACACCGCGGTCGTCGAGGCGCTTCTGAAAGCCGGAGCCGACCCGAAGGCAGTCGATTCCGAGGGGAAAACGTATCGGGATTACGAGAAGTGATCCACGTCTTTTTCCCGCACAGGATTCCGGCAAATTCTTCTTTCATACGGCCATTTTTGAGCTCGTTTTCCGCGCATTTCGTCCGGTTCCCGGCTTGATTTTCCGTCCCGCGCGGTGTATGGTTATCTCCCGCCGGAGCGCGTTTCGCCCCGGCGCATGTCTTCATCCAAAACAAAAGGGGGTAACGATGAACACGAACGAAAAGCAAATCTGCGCCGAATCCGAATCCTGCCGGGAGATGGACAAAAAAACACGCGAGGAGATCGTGCACCAGCTCAGGCGCGCCTACTGCGACGAATGGCTGGCCTACATGCAGTACCGCACCGCCGCGACGGTCATAAAGGGGATGATGCGCCCGGAAGTCGCGGCGGATCTGCTGGAAAATGCAGACGAGGAGATGGAACACGCCCGTATGCTCGCGGACCGCATCCAGGAACTCTGCGGCGAAATCCCGCTCTCGCCCCAGCAAATCCTGGAGAACTGCAACTGCGCCTTCGTCGCGCCGACCGATCCCTGCGCCTACCGCATCATCTGCCAGTCCATCGCGTCCGAACGCTGCGCCATCGCGGTGTACCGGAAAATGCTCACGATGGTCGGCGACCGCGATCCGGTCACGGCCCACCTCATCCTTGAGATCCTGGAGGACGAGGTCGAACACGAATACGAGTTCCGCCAGTTCAAGGAGGACATCGAGGCCACGCGCGACGCCATGACCGCCCAGTGCGACAAGTAAGATTTGCACGGAAACCGCACAAAAAAAGGGACGCACCGGAAACCCGGTGCGTCCGAATCGCTTTTTTGAACGCGGGGACTGAGATCAGCCCTTGGTCGCGCCGCTGGTCAGGCCGGCCACGAATTCCTTCTGCAGGATGAAGAAGAGGATCGCGGGCGGGATGATGGCAAGCAACGTGCCGGCCAGGAAGATGCCGTATTCCTGCACGTACAGACCGATGTACTGGTTCAGCACGACCGGCAGAGGCAGCTTCGACTGCGTCTGCACGAAGATCTGCGGCTGGAGGAACGCATTCCAGGTGCCGAGGAACGTGATGAGGCAGTAGGCAGCCGTCACGGGACGCACGAGGGGAAGCGTGATCTCCCAGTAGATGCGGAATTCGCCTGCGCCGTCGACGCGCGCGGATTCCAGCAGGCTCTTCGGCACGCCGATCATGGCCTGGCGGAAGAGGAAGATGCCGAACACGGTGATGGCGCCGGGGATGATCAGGGCGTAATAGGTATCCATCCACCCGAATTTGTAGACCATCTCGAACAGAGGCGCCAGGAAGAGCATGCTCGGGAACATCATGGAACCCAGCATGATGAAGAGGATCGTGTTTCTGCCTTTGAACCTGTACTTCGCGAGCGCATATCCGGCCATCGACGAGAAGAAAATGTTGATGGACGTGATGGTGCAGGACAGGAAAACCGAGTTCACGATGTACTGCCAGAAATAGACCGACCCCTGCGGGGAGTGGTACTCCTCCGTGAGCAGACGGCGGAAATTATCCAGGTTCAGCGACCCGTCGAACCAGTTGGCGACAGGCGGCAGGAACGTGTACTGCATCATGATCGTCTTGTCTTTGAACGCGCTGCAGATCAGCCACGCGAACGGCGTGAGCGTGAGGAACGCGGCGATGCAAAGCAGGACGACGCGGAGGTAGGCGGGGGCGATCTTCCAGCCTTTGCCCGGGATCAGGCGCAGGACGACGTAGACGATGGCCGCGACAATCAATACCCAATGGACTAAATGCAAGTGCATTTGTATGTGTCTCCTATTCCGTCAATCCACGTCGTACGCGTGCGTGACTTTAAGTTGGAAAATACTGATGACGAAGATGATGGCCGCGAGGATCCATCCGATGGCGGCCGCAGTGCCCAGGTCGCCGTTGTTGAAGCCCCACTCGTAGAGGTAACCGACGACGGTCATTGCGGCGTTGTTCGGGCCGAAGCCCTCGCCCTTCATCAAGGCGAACGGAAGTTCGAACAGCTGGTAGGACCCGATCGTACTCATGATGACCACGAAGATCGCGATCGGCTTGATCTGCGGCAGCGTGATGTGCAGGAATGTCTGCCATCCGTTCGCGCCGTCGATCTGCGCCGCCTCGACCAGCTGCTTGTCAACGGACTGCAGACCGGCGAGGAAGTAGATCATGTTGTAGCCCACATACATCCACAGGGAGATGATGATAAGGGCGGGGAGCAGCAGGTTCGGGTCGGCGAGCCACTGTTTTTCAAGGCCCCAGCCGATGAGGGCGTCGAGGCCCTTGTTGAAGAGGCCGTAGTGCGGAGTGAAGATCACGGCGAACATCACGCCGACGAAGATCTGACCGACGAGGTTCGGGCTGAAGATCATCAGCCGGAACGCGCCTTTCATGCGGCTGTTGCTGTTGTTCAGCAGCATGGCGAGCCCGAGGGAGATCGGCAGCTGGATGCAGATGGACGCGATGGCGTAGATGGTGGTGTTGCTCATCGCTTTCCAGAACATGCTGTCGGTAAAGATGAACTTGAAATTGTCAAATCCGACGAAGATCGCGGTGTGCGGACCATCGGTCTGATGGAACGCCAGCCAGCCGGCGTAGAGAAGCGGATACACGAAGAACACCGCCGCGTAAAGAAGGTACGGCGCAAGGAACATCCATGGCGCCACGGGATGGCGGTCGGGACCGCCTTTCTTTTTTTGAATGTTGGCAGACATTTCTGTTATTGCTCCTTGCTTCCGGTTGCGGATTCGGCGGATGCCGCGGCCGCAACAGTCTTATTTCCAGAATCTCTGAGGAAGACGTTGAAGTCGATCATCTTGCGGACGTTGTCGGCGTTCGTTTTGAGTCTCGGCGTGATCCGTGCCAGGAGATCGGCATCGCTGATGTTAGGATGATTTTCATAATACTGACGAGCGTCGTAATAGACGTCGAGGAGCTGCGTTTCCGCCTGTCTGGTATAGGCCGTGATGTAATGCGGCGGCGTGCCGTCTGCCTGGGAAGCATAGTATTCGCCGATGGAGACGAATTCGTCCACGAGGTCGCCGGTCTCCGGATCGTGGAACATATGCTTGTAGAAATCGCTCTTCTGCTTGAGTTCGGGAAGAGCCCAGGACGCTTTGATCGGCGGAACGATGTTCGTGAGCAGGAAGCGTTCGCCGAGGTCCTCGGTCTTCGTGTAGAGGTACTTCGCAAACTTCCAGGCGAGGTCCTGATTCTTGCAGTGCTTGGTGATGGCAAGTCCGGAACCGCCCCAGGTGCCGGTCTTGTAGCTTCCGGGCAGCTGGTTGCCGTTCTCGTCCGCCCAGATGGGCATCGGCATCAGGGCCAGGTTGCCTTTCTGGCGCGGATTGTCCAGCATGAACTGGGCGGTACGCCAGTCGGGCGTGAAGAAGAAGAGGTCGAGGCCTTCGTTCATGGCCTGGTAGAAATTCTGGCCGTCACCGGCAGGGAATGCGATACGGGTCTTGGTGTTCGGAGTCGTCTGGCGGACAAACCATGCGATCAGCTCCGCGACCTCGGGCTTGTCGAACGCGACTTTGCCGTCGGCGTCGAAGAGGTCGAATCCGCGCTGGGTGAGCAGGATGATCAGACTGACCATGTTGTTGTCGGACATGTCGATCATGTAGCGCTGGCCGGGGACGGTGATCTCCCGACCTTTCTTCACGAAGTCGTCCCAGGTCTTCAGCTTCGTCACGTCGATGCCGAGTTCCTTGATCAGGTCGACGCGGTAGCAGAGGCAGGACGGGTGCACGTCGTGCGGAAGGGCGAAGATATGCCCGCGGCTGGACCAGAGAGCATAACGCGTCTGGACCATCTTTTCCGGATCCATGAAGCCGTCTTCCTTCAGGCGCTCCGTGAGGTCCACGAAGCCGACGTTCTCGAGCGGGCCGCGCGTGAAATAGCCGATGGTGCCTTCGAGCATTTCAACGACGTCCGGGACGTCGCATCCGGTCTGCATGGCGGACTGGAGACGGCTCATCAGGACTTCCTTCTGAACGCGCTGAAGAACGACGTTGCAGTTGTTTTCCTTGTTGAACTGCTCGATGGCCTTGGTATAAGGCTTGACATGGATTTCGGCCTGGATGGCCAGGATGAGGTCAGGTCTGTCTTTCTTTTCACCCAATCTCATCCAGAAGAACACAATACCGGAAACGATTGCAATGATCAGAATGACAAACGGGGCCTTTCCGAATGGATATATGTTTCTCATTGATGACTCCTCAATGGTACGGTCATGACGCCGTTGGCATCATGACCATTGCAATTCCTCCGGATAACGTTACCGCTTGACCTGAACGCTGTCGAGACCGCACATCTGCATGATGCTGTCGAGGTCGCCCGTGCTCTGGGATGCGACCTTGCCGGCAGGCTTGATGCGGGCGGCGAGCGTAATGGCGATGGAAAGGGCGCGGACGCTGTTGATGATGAACTGCTTGCGGCAACCGATCTGGTCGTCGAGATCGCCTTCGGCGCGGAGCATGTGGCAGTCGAATTCCACGATGCCCTTCCAGCCGATCTGCTGGAGCGCGTTGAACATGAACACGGTCTCCTTCAGTCCTTCCGGTCCGATCAGCGGCGGGAAATCGTTGTCGAACTGCGCCTTGATCTGGCTGCCGAAATGGAGGAATTTGAGCTTGTTCATGCTGCAGAGATAGCTGACCGTCATCACGGAGTTCAGCAGGGCCATGCTCTCATGCTGCAGGAGCTCGGGATTGACGCCCCAGAAATCCGGCTTTTTGAGCTTGCCGTAAATGAAACCGACGGCATGGCCGCTGGTGGGGAGGAACATCTGGCCGCGGGGCTCGTTCGGCTTCGGCTCGACGGTCGCGCCCTTGTAGTTGTCCATGCCCTGAGCTTCGATGTAGTCGGTCACGTGGTTCAGACCGTCGGCCAGCCAGGTGTAGACTTCGTCCCACTTCGTGATCGCGGGGACTTCGAAACCGTCGCGGGCGACCCAGTAGGTGTAGTAGTCGGCGCCGAAGAAGCGGCCGATGCGGAGCGTGCGCTCGACCTTCTTGGCGGCGAGCTTGCGGAGTTCGGGATCAGGATTGCAGAGACCGCCGTCGCGGAAGATCTTGTTGCCATGGAGGCTGCAGGTCATCGTGTTGAACTTGATGCCGGCGGCGTCGAGGATGGATTTGATCTCGCGGAGAGTCTTGCTCACTTCGCTGTTCGGATCCAGATCGTCGTCCGGATTCGCGGGGTCCCACGGCACGAGGTCGTCGTCATGGGCGCTGGTCGCTTCGATAAGGCCTTCGCCGGCCGCCCACGCCAGGATCTTGGCGACTTCGACCGAGCTGATCTTGTCCAGGACAGAGCCTCCGAAGGGGTCGGAGAGCGGGTTGCCAACGCACCAGAAGGGCATTGAACGGCGGGTGACGCAGTACTGATTGAATTCCATTTGTATAACTCCTTATGGGGCCGTAAAAAGGAAAAAACGACCCTGGTTGAAATTGCGTTGTCAGCCCCTGAGCGAGGCTGTCGAACTTCTATACTATAGCACGTCAAACGAATTTTTAAATCGGATTTATAGCAGATGGCATGGATTATTTATCAATTAACATAGAATTTTTGATATCCGTTTCTGAGTAGTTTCGGGAATAAAATAAATCTGCCCAGGCGAAAACGCGTGTTTTACGCTTGGGCAGAAGATAAAAAATGATAACGTTATTTTCTCGCGGTCTTCTTCGCCGGAGCCTTTGCAGGTTTTGAGGCGGATTTGACCGGAGCCGCCGCTTTCTTCGCAGGAGCGGGCTTCGCCTTGACTGCGGGCTTCGCAGGGGCAACAGCCTTCTTCGCAGGAACGGGCTTCGCAGGGGCAACAGCCTTCTTTGCCGGAGCAGGCTTCACAGGGGCAACAGCCTTCTTTGCCGGAGCAGGCTTCACAGGGGCGACAGCCTTCTTCGCCGGAGCGGGCGTCGCAGGGGCAACCGTTTTCTTAGCCGGGGCAATAGCCTTCTTCGCCGGAGCGGGCTTCGCAGGGGCAACCGTTTTCTTAGCAGGGGCAACAGCCTTCTTTGCCGGAGCGGGTTTCGCAGGGGCAACCGTTTTCTTAGCCGGAACGGGCTTCGCGACCGGTTTCGCCGGAGCTTTTGCCTCGGGTTTCGCAGGAGCAACAGCATTCTTCGCCGGGGCAGGCTTCGCGACCGGTTTCGTCTCGGCCTTCTTCGCGGGAGCGGGTTTGACCTCAGACTTAGGCGCAGGTTTCGCGACCGGTTT
>JAFYBD010000168.1 GCA_017540385.1 Lentisphaeria bacterium | reverse complement strand
GCCGGTCTTCGCGTCGTTGAGCGTGAGGAAACGTCCCTTCGTGACGGATTCCTTGGTGAGCGTCTCGGGGGTGATCCACACGAGGTTCTCATACCAGGAGTCGGCGGAATACGTCCCCTCGGTCCCTTCGGGGAGGGTGCGGACGATGTACGCGCCGGGCTCGGTGATGGGGAGTTCGACCTCGGTGTCGGTCTCCCAGTGGTGCGGCTGCGGCTTCACGTCGAACGTGAATTCGGCGATCTTCTCGCCGATGGCGGGCGCCCAGCCCTGGAACCCGGTGTTCAGCTGATAGGCGTCGTCGGTGCGGTAGGACTGTTCGCCGCCCTCGCGGAGGCTCTTCAGCATGATCTCGACGGCCTTCTTCGCGTCGGCCCTGGTGACCTGCGCGCGGACTTTCGTGGTGTTTCTGCTGCGGTATGCCAGGACCGGCTTCGATCCGAACGGGATGACCTGGATGTTCTGCGTGGAGCCCCAGTTGCAGAGGATCTGCTGGACCATGTCGTTCTCGCCGGCCTTCTTGAACCAGTCGGCGGCGGTCTCGTACTGCATGCGGGAGAGGAAGATGCTGCCGAGCTGGGACGCGGCCTGTATCCGATAGAGCCCGGCCTTGTCGTCGTTGGCGAGTTCCTTGAAGATGCGGACGTAGGAGAATTCCTCCGGCAGCGTGATCTTGCGGACGCCGTCGGCGAGCTCCGCGATGGTCTCGTTCTCCTTCAGCCCGTACAGATAATCGCGGTACTTGTCGGAGGTCTGGTATTCGCTGCGGACGGAGTAGTCGATCCGGGCGAAGTCGAATTCGTTGCCGAGGAAGCTGGCCCAGTCGAATTTGCTGCGGTAGTCGCCGAGCGCGATGGCCTGTTCGAACGCCCAGCGGACGCGTTCGCCGTCGCACGTGGCGGAGGCGAAGTCCTTCGGGCAGGAATACAGGACCGGGGAGCCGTCCTTGTTCACGGGCGGACGCGAGGAGCTGTAGAAATCGCCGTCGGAATAGTCCGGCAGGACGGTCAGGTCGGTGAGCGCCTGGAGCTTGTAGCTCTGGCCGCCGGTGGAGTCGCGGAGCAGGAGCGATGCGAGGGCGCGGTAGAATTTGATCTGGAGCGGCTTCGAGACGTTCTTCGTCTCTGTGGACGCGGCCGCCATGAACCGGAGGTTCTGCACGCGGTCGCGCTGGTTGCTGTTCACGCTGCGTCCGGCGTTGCCGCGATTGGGGCCGCGCGTGAAGGTGTTGTTGAAGAAATAGCCGTAGGACGTGACGTAGGCGTTCAGGGAGGCCGCGAGCGAGACGTTCTTCGGGAAGCGCTTCGTCACGAAGTCGTAGGCGTCGTCGTATTCCTTCACGCGGTTGTTGTTCTGCAGGCTCTCGCGGTACATGGTCCACAGATCGCCGATGGCCTCGCTCTGGGAATTGGCCGGGATGGCTTCCAGCGCGGCGCGCGCGGCCTCGGCGGATTCCTTGTAGTTGCCTTCCTCCATGAGCTGGCGGATCCTGGCGATGGTCTCCTTCTCGGACGAGGTCTGCTTCGTCTCGGACTGGGGTTCGGGTTCCTGCGCCGGAACGCACGTCAGGGCGAAGAACGCCGGGAGCGCCGCAGCCGCGGTCAGGAGGTAACGGGTGTTTCGTTTCATGAGAAAGCCCTTTCTCTGCTATTGTCCGGTCGCGCCGCATGGGCGCCGCGCCGGGAAAATGAAGGTTGATTTCGAATGTTTCTGCAGATTAGACGCTGGAGAGGAAGAAATCTTAGCGGAAAAACCGCGCGAAACCGTTTTTTTTTCGATTTTTCCTGAAAAAACGCTCAAATGGCTTCGTCTTCTTCGAAATCTTCGTCTTCTTCGCCGTACTCCTCCTGGTCCTCTTCATTCTCCGCGTCCTTATCCCCCGCGTACTCTCCGTCGGCGGAACGCAGCACGCGTACGACGGCGTTCACGTCGCGGGGATCGAACATCAGGACGAGGGAACCGTCCGCGCCGGGTTCGATGCAGGAGAAGGGCGAGATCGCGGTGCGGACTTTTTCGCGGCTCATGGCTTCTTTTTCGAGGGACCGGGCGGCTTTGTCCAGGGCAAACCGGGGCAGGGGAAGCTGGCCGAGGGAGCCTGAACCGGGGACGATCGTGAGCTGTCCCTCGTCGACGTGCGGCGCGAACTCGACGAAGAGGTTCGCGGCCTTGCCGGAGCAGAGCGGAGCCGAGAAGAAGACCCGGAGTTTGCCGTCTTCCCACATGGCCGCGTAGGGGACCGTCTCCGGGGCGTCCGCCCGGTCGTCGCGCATCATGGCGTTCAGGAGTATCTGGACTTCGTTCTGCGACAGATGGAGCTCGGCGGTCTCGACCACGCGGCCCTCCTTGTCGACCAGCGAACGCGCCAGGCGGGTGACGACGCCGGCCATCACGCCTTTGTCGCGGCCGTCGAATTTCGGGGCGGGGTAGGTGACGGCGGGGCCGGTCGCGAGGATCAGGACGACCGCGATCAGGACGATCGCGACCACGACCAGCGGCACGAAGACTTTCCAGAAGAACGAGGCGAGACAGCCTTTTTTCCCGTTACCCATGATGCCGTTACTTCGTGTCGTCATCGAGGCGCATCGACCAGTAGTTGCCGGCGTTCCAGCGGCTGAGGCTCTGGCTGCGGCAGATGGTCGCGCGCGGATACATCAGGCTCACGTGGCCGTCGCAGAACGCGTAGTTCCACATGTTGTTGTGCAGCGTGGTCGTGATGCTGTTGAACTTGGAGGATTCGCCGCCCGCGGTCTCGTCGCCGCCCCAGGCCTCGGACTGCTGGGACGGACAGGAGATGGAGGACCACCAGGCGGAGAAGAACCCGGTGCGGTTGGACCGGCTGTGATCCTTGCTGGGGACGTATTCGACGAAGTAGATCATGCGCGAGGGCATCGGGATCTTGGCATATTTGAGGGAGACCCAGAATCCGCGGCCGTCGTTGCTGTCGTTGCAGATGGACTGGCCGCCGACGGTGTCGCCGACTTTCTCCTCGTTGCCCGTGCCGCCGCCGGGCGAATGGTTCATGGCGTAGGTGCGGATGGGATAGCCGTCAGCGACGCTGTTGCGCGGGTATTTGTCGGCGGGGCACTGGAACATCTTGATGGAGGTGAAGTCCTTCTGTCCCTTGCAGTTCGGGGTGCCGCGGGGGCCGACGTCGAGATCCGCCATCGGGGTGTACTTCAGAATGAGGCGTTCCCAGAGGGAATCGTTGTTGCCGCCGCCTGATTTCGCGGGCGTCACGTACTGCGTGTCGCCGATGTACTGGTGGACGCTGGTCATGAGCTGCTTCTGTTTGTTCGCGCAGCCCACGATGAACGCGGTGCGCTTGGCCGACTGGAGTGCCGGCAGCAGCAATGCCGCCAGGATCGCGATGATCGCGATCACGATGAGGAGTTCGATGAGCGTGAAACTGCGGGGGGACCCGGACTGATGAAATCGTGGCTCAAATCTGTCTTTCATGGCGTGTCTCCGTCTGCTGGGGGGTTGGGGGTATGGCCTTCGACACTAATTTATACGTTTTCAAAAGAAAAATCAAGGGTTGCGGCCGCGGAAAATATGGTTTTTCGCGTTAAAAACTGCCGATGCAACGTTAATAACGTCTTTCCGCCTCAAAACCCGTCACGCGCCGGACATTTTTCCGACTTTTTGACGTTTCCGGCTTGACGAACCGCCGTTTCCGGTGCTATGGTATTGTGCAACCCGGACATATCCACATTTTCTTCTACACACGCAACACAGGAGCGCACGATGGGACAGTATTTGGGCGAAGAAATCCGCAAACTCGGATTCGGCATGATGAGACTGCCGAGAAAAGGCGAAGAGATCGACATCGAGACGACCAAAGTCATGGTCGACAAGTTCATGCAGGCGGGATTCACGTATTTCGATACCGCCTGGATCTATCCGGGCAGCGAGGACGCCGTGCGGCAGGCGCTCGTGGAACGTTATCCGCGCGAAAGCTACCAGCTCGCGACCAAGCTCGCGGCGTGGCATGAATGTAAGACGACCGAGGACGCGATCGCGCAGTACGAGACGTCGCTGAAACGGACCGGCGCGGGGTATTTCGACTACTACCTGCTGCACAACCTGGGCGACAAGCGCACCGACGTCTTCGACGACTTCGACCTGTGGAAATTCGCGTTCGAACAGAAGGCGCAGGGCAAGATCCGCCACGTCGGGTTCTCGTTCCACTCCACGGCCGACCAGCTCGACAGGATCCTCACGGACCACCCGGAGACCGAGTTCGTCCAGCTGCAGATCAATTACGCCGACTGGGAGCACAAGGACATCCAGTCGCGCCTGAACTACGAGACCGCGCGCCGTCACGGCAAGCCGGTCATCATCATGGAGCCGGTGAAGGGCGGCATGCTCGCGACCCCGCCGGAACCCGTGCAGAAGGTGTTCCTCGACGCCGAGCCCGACATGTCGGTGGCGTCCTGGGCGCTCCGGTTCTGCGCGAACCTGCCGGGCGTGATCACCGTGCTCTCCGGCATGAGCACGCCGGAGCAGATGGACGACAATCTCGCCGTGATGAAGGATTTCACGCGCCTCACCGACGCCGAACAGGCCACGCTGCTCGAAGCGCGCGACGTGCTCGCCGGAATCCCGCTCATCCCGTGCACCGGCTGCGATTACTGCGCGAAGGTCTGCCCGATGAACATCGGCGTCTCGGGTTCGTTCAACGGCCGGAATCTCCTCACGCTGTACGGCAACAAGGAGGCCGCGGGCACCCAGATCTTCTGGGCGGTCGGCGCGCAGGGCAAGAAGGACGCGGTGGAGTGCATCCGCTGCGGCAAGTGCGAAGACGTCTGCCCGCAGCACCTCGAAATCCGCAAGCTCCTCGCCGAAACGGCCGAGGTGTTCGGACAGAAGAAGGCCGAGAAGAAAGAGGAATAGTCACCGGGCGAGGAACGCCTTGCGTTCCGGCTCGGGATAATGTTCGATGGCGTACCGGAGCGCGGTGCGTGGCATACGTGCCTTGTGCGCGTTCAGATACGCCGTCAGCGCTTCGCGGTCGCGCTTGCCGATCTCGCGCAGCATCCAGCCGCAGGCCTTGTGCATCAGGTCGTGCCTGTGGTCGAGGAACCGCGTGACCATGCGGAACGGGATGTCCTGCTCGCCCGCGCGGATGAACGGGAACATGGACAGCACGGCGATGCGTTCCTGCCACAACATGCCCGAAGCGGCGAAGACCTCGAGCTCGTCCACGCCGTGCGCGAAGGCGTACGCGCCGGTGATGTCGGGAGCGGTCAGGTCGACCAGGTCCCAGTTGTTCACGAATCCCTCCTGCGCGAGTCGCGTGTAGATGCGGAAGATATCCGCGCGCGCGGGCTCGGGCGTGTTTTTATGCCGATATTTGTTCGCCAGAATGAGGAGGGAACAGAGGCGCAGTTCATGCCATTTCGAACGCGCCGTCTTCGCGGCTTCTTCGACGGGGAGGTTCGCGAACGCTTTCGCGGTGCGGCGCGTGGAGGGATTGCGGACGCCGAGGAATTTGTCACCCTCTGCGTACTGGCCTTTTCCGGTCTTGAAGAAAGACTGGAGCACCGCCGCGTCGGCTGGATTCGCCTGCGCGAGCATGGCGTGTTCGAGGTCGGCTGCGACGGCGTCGTTGCCGGATCCTGTGCGGGGGTTTGCGGTCGTGCGGGGCATCATGAAAACCTCAGGACTCCGGCGAGGACGCGAGCCGCCCGGCGAGGTACGACAATGCGAATTCGACCCGGAGGATGTGGGGCCCGAACGAGACCGGCGCGTAGCCGTTGTCGCGGAACGCCGCGACTTCGTCCGGGGTGAAGCCGCCCTCGGGACCGATCGCGAGAACGACGTTTCCGGGGACGGAAACGGGGCAGGGCGCGGCGTCGACGGGGTGGCCGATCAATGCGGTGGCACCGTCGGTCAGTTGTTTCGACAGCCCGCCGTTGAAAAACTCCCGCAGGGACCGCACGAACGCGAGTTCCGGCAGGATGGTCGTGCAGCCCTGTTCCAACCCCTCGATCAGCACGGACCGGATCGCGTCCGGGGCCATGCAGGAGCTGGTCCAGTAGCTTTTCTCCGTCTTGGCGGCGTGGAAGAACACGGCGCGGCGGATGCCGGACGAGGCGATGAAGTGCAGCGTCTTCTTGAAGCTCTGGGGTCGGGGCAGGGCGATGACCGGGAGGATGTTCGAGGGCGGCGGAGGCGTTTTGTCGGCGCGTTCGAGACGGAGCGTGGCGGAGTGGCGCGTGGACTCCAGCACGACCGCCGTGCCGATGCCGCCACCGAGCACGCCCGTGCGCACGACGTCGCCCGGCTTCGCGTGGAGGATGCAGAAGATGTGTTCCGCGTGGTCGCCGCCGACGGTGAAAACGCCGTCCGGCGCGAGGTCGCGTTCCTCGACGATCAGCAGGTTCATGCGAACATGGCCTGCACGGCCGCGAGGATGTCGGCAGGTTCCGACATGCGGCCTTTTCCGGTGGTCCCGCATGCGAGATGGCCGGTTTCGGGTCCGACGGTCCGGGCTCCGAGCACGCGCACGACTTTCGCGAGGTTTTCCTGCAGGATCGGACTGGCCCACATGTTGTCGTTCATGGCCGGGGCGAGGAGGACGGGGCCCCAGAACGTGAGCGCGGTGGTGGAGAGCGGTTCGTCGGCGATGCCGGAGGCGTATTTGCCGATGAAATTGGCCGTGCAGGGGGCCACGACGAGCGCGTCGCCCCAGGTGGCCAGGTGAACGTGTTCCGGCTTCGCTTCGTGTTCCGTGAAGAGGTCGGTCAGGACGTCGTGGTTCGAGAGCGTGAGGAAGATCTTCGGGGAGATGAGCTTCACGGCGGAGGGCGTCATGACGACGCGTACCTGGAATCCGGCGGAGACGAGTCGGGAACAGAGGTCGGCGGCCTTGTAGACGGCGATCCCGCCGGTGACGCCGAGGATGATGTGTCGTTCGGTCATGGTCGTTTCCTCATGATTTGATTTGACGCGCCGGGTCGTCGCGGAGCGAGCGGACGAGCGCGGTGAACTCCGCCGCCGCGCGCGCGAGGTCGTCGTTCACGATCACGTGGTCGTATTCGGATGCGTGCGCCATTTCGCCCTTCGCGTTGGCGAGGCGGCGCAGGATGGATTCCTCGGTTTCGGTCGCCCGGGCGCGCAGACGGCGCTCCAGCTCCTCGAAGGACGGCGGCATGATGAAGATGAAGGCGCAAGCCCGGCGGAACTCGCAGGAGGCAGCGCAGAGTTTGCGAAGCTGGGCCGCGCCCTGGACGTCGATGTCCAGCAGCACGTCGATCCCGCGCTGGACCCGCCCGAGCAGCTCGGATTTGAGCGTGCCGTAGCAGTTGCCGTGCACTTCGGCGTGCTCGGCGAACGCGTCCTCCGCGACGAGCCGGTCGAATTCCCCGCGTGAAATGAAGTGGTAATCGCGTCCGTCGACCTCGCCGGGGCGGGGCGCCCGCGTGGTGCAGGAGACGGAGAATTCGATCGCGCCGAGTTCTCCGATGGACATCTTGTAGATGGAGGATTTGCCGGACCCGCTGGGGCCGGAGAGGATCAGGATCAGGCCGGAGCGTCCGGCTTCGTTCGTGGAGGTCATGCGTGCATCCCGTGGCGGAAGAGTTTGGCGGCGTTCACCGCGGTGAAATAGAGGTCGTCCGAAGCGTTGGACATGGCTTCTTCGAGCGTGCGGCGGCCGGTGGATGAGCTGAACGCGAAATCGTAGGTCCTGCCGATCACGTCGGGCGAACCTTCGACGGCCCCGGAAATGAGCAGGACCGGGATGTTCTGCTTGTGCGCCGCGTCTGCCACCGCGGAACAGAGCTTGCCCTCGGCGGTCTGGGAGTCGGTGCGGCCTTCGCCCGTGACGACGAGCGCCGCGCCGGAGATCCTGCGTCCGAATCCGATGGCGTCCAGCACGAGCGCCGCGCCGGATTTCGGCTGGGCCCCGCAGAATGCGCGCAAGCCCGCGCCGAGACCGCCAGCCGCGCCGTCGCCGGGGAGTTCCTTCGGCAGCAGCATGGAGTGGCGTTCCCAGACGGCGTAAAGATGCCGGAGATTGCTGTCGAGCTGGGCCACCATGTCGGGCGTCGCGCCCTTCTGCGGCCCGAAAACCTGTGCCGCGCCGAGGGGGCCGGCGAGGGGGTTCCGCACGTCGCACGCCGTGGTGATGCGCGTTTCCTGGAGCCTGGGATCGGCTCCGGCGATGGCGATGCGCGCGAGGTCGCGCAGGAATCCGCCGCCGCGGGGCAGATCGCGTCCGTAAGCGTCCAACAGGCGGTATCCGAGCGCCTGCGCCATGCCCGCGCCGCCGTCGACCGTGGCGGACCCGCCGAGGCCGATGATGATGTCGCGGATGCCGAAATCGAGGATGGCGCGGATGACTTCGCCGGTGCCGTAGGTGGTGGCGGTCATCGGGTCGCGTTTGCGCGGATCGACGAGCACGAGCCCGCTGGCGGACGCCATTTCGAAGACCGCCGTGAGGCCGTTGTTGATGATCGCGAATTCGGCCTTCACGGGCTTGCCGTCCGGCCCGGTGACTTCGACCGTGTGGAGTTCGCCGTGGAGCGCGTCGGCGAGCGCGCGCGTCATGCCTTCGCCGCCGTCGGAGACCGGCACGGATATGAGTTCGGCGTCCGGGAAGACGGTGCGGAACGCCTGCTGCAGGACGCGGCAGACGGTACTGCTCTTCATGCACATCTTGAACTTGTCGGGCGCGAACACGATTTTCATGGTCAAAGCTCCTGTTTGAGGATTCCGGAAATGATTTCGGTGGCCGAGCCGGGATCGAGCGGACGCGGCGCGGAGGCGAGCTTCATCGGGTTCAAGGCGGCGTCGGCGGCGATCTTGTCGACCATCGCGGTGTCGAAGAAGGGCAGGGCGGAGAGTTTCGCCACGCCGGAGTATTTCGCGATGAACGCGGAGGCCGCGTCGACCACGTCCTGCGGCGTCTTCTGTTTCTTCTTCGAGGGGAAGACGTCGGCGAGGAGCATGGTGCGTTCCTGCACGGCGGGTTCGGCCAGGTAGTAACGCCAGAACGGCCCCAGGAGCAGGGCGGCCGCCGTGCCGTGGGCGATCCTGCCGTAAAGCGAGAAACTGCCGAGGTGCGGGAGCGAGGTCGGCCGGTGCGCGATCTGGATGCCGCCGATGGTCGCCGCGGCGCAGAGGTATTCGCGGGCGTCGACGTCGTTCGGGTCGCGGAGCGCGCGGGGCAGCCCCCTGCAGATGAGCCCGACCGCTTCGACCGCCCATTTGTTCGAGGCGGATTCGGTTTCCTTCGCGTGAATGTTCAGCAGGGCTTCGATGTTGTGCGTGAGCGCGTCCAGCGCGGTGGCCACGGTGAGGCCGTCCGGCATGGAGCGTCCGTAATACGGATTGACCAGCGCCATGCGCGGGACGATCTGCTCGTCCGCGATCAGGCGTTTGACTCCGGCCGCGCGGTCGACGACGTTCGAGTACGGCGTGACCTCGGACCCGGTGCCGGCGGTCGTCGGGACGGCCACGATGCGCTTGAATTCCTTTCCGGGGAACTTCGTGCCCAGCACGTTGGAGCCGAAGAGTTCGGAGACGTCCAGGTCGGCCTGATACGCCGCCCAGGCGGCCTTCGCCGCATCCATCACGCTGCCGCCGCCGATGGCGACCACGTCGGTCGACGCGCTCTCGCGGATGGCGGTCACGATGCGCCGCACGTCGTCGAGGTCGGGTTCCGCCGGGACGTCGCAGACGATCCGCGATTCGAAGTCGCAGCGGAGGACCATGTTCGTGAGGTCGGCGCGCGCGCCGGATTTCGTGTGGGACTGGCCGCCGATCACGAACGTCGCTGCGGAGTGCTTCTCGGGTTCGAGCAGGAAATCCGTGCAGAGGTCGTTCATCACGCCGACCCCGAGGTCGATGCACACCGGCTCGTAGTGCTCGAAGAGCGCCATGTAGTCGGGGATGGAGTTGTCGGTATTCATGTTTACCTCGCCACGATGTTGACCAGGCGGCCCGGGACCGCGATGACTTTCACGACGGTCTTGCCCGCGAGCGCGGCCGTGACCGCCGGGTCCTCCAGCGCCACTTTCTGCATTTCGTCGGCGGTGAGCGAAGCGGGCATCATGATGCGCGCTTTCGGCTTGCCGCAGACCTGCACGAGGATTTCGTGCTGTTCGACCTGCAGATGCGATTCGTCGACTTCCGGCCACTTCGCGAGGGAGACCGGCGCTTCCTTGCCGAGACCTTCCCACATTTCCTCCGCGATATGCGGCGCGTAGGGCGCGAGCAGCAGGACATACGTCTCGGCGGCTTCGCGGGGCATCTTCTCGAGCTTCGAGAAGTCGTTGAGGAAGATCATCATCTGGCTGATGGCCGTGTTGAAGTTGAGCGTGTCGGTGTCCTCGGTGACCTTCTTGATCGTCGCGTGGAGCAGGCGGCGGAGATTGTCCGGCACGGGCTCGTCGACCACCGGAGTCTGCATGATCATGCGCCAGGAACGCTTCAGGAACCGGAAGACGCCCTCGACGCCGCGGGTGTTCCACGGCTTCACGGCCTCGAGCGGGCCCATGAACATCTCATACAGGCGCATGCTGTCGGCGCCGTATTCGCGGATCACGTCATCGGGGTTGACCACGTTGCGCAGAGACTTCGACATCTTCGCGGGGAATTCGACGAGCTTCTCGCCGGTCTCCTTGTGGACCGGTTCCGGCCCGGTCAGGTCGACCATAATATGCAGAATCTTTGTGTAAGGTT
>JAFYBD010000167.1 GCA_017540385.1 Lentisphaeria bacterium | reverse complement strand
CGATCTACAACCTCGCCTGCCCGGCCTCGCCCATCCACTACCAGCACGACCCCGTGCAGACCATCCGCACCAACGTGCTCGGGGCAATGAACATGCTCGACCTGGCGCGCCGCCTCAGGATCCCGATCCTCCAGAGCTCCACCAGCGAGATTTACGGCGACCCGAAGGAGCATCCCCAGTTCGAATCGTACTGGGGCAACGTGAACCCGATCGGCGTGCGAAGTTGCTACGACGAGGGCAAACGCTGCGCCGAGACCCTGTTCTTCGACTACCACCGGCAGTACAATCTCCCGATCAAGGTCGTCCGCATCTTCAACACCTACGGGCCCCGCATGCTCCCGAACGACGGCCGCGTCGTGAGCAATTTCATCGTGCAGGCGCTGAAGGGCGAACCGCTGACCATCTACGGCGACGGTTCCCAGACCCGCAGTTTCTGCTGCGTATCCGACCTCGTCGCCGGACTCGAGGCCATGATGCTGACCCCGCCGTCGTTCACCGGCCCCGTCAACCTCGGCAACCCCGGCGCATTCACCGTCCGCGAGCTCGCGGAGGCCATCATCCGCATCACGGGGTCGAACTCGGAGATCATCTACAAGCCGCTTCCGCAGGACGATCCCTCGCGGCGGCGTCCCGACATCGCCCTGGCGCAGAAGACGCTCGGCTGGTCGCCGAAAGTCTCCCTCGAAGAGGGACTGCGCCTCACCATCGACTATTTCCGCAACCTGAAGGATTTCTGATGTACGACGCTCCGTTCACGCTGCACGAACTGCTTCACGCCACCGGCGGCCGTCTCGTCGGGGACAACGCCCCGTCCGCGGTCGAATCCGTCTTCACGGACACCCGCGAAACGACCCGGAACGGCCTCTTCCTCGCATTCTCCGGCGAAACCTTCGACGCTCACGACTACCTCGCCCAGGCCGTCGCGAACGGCGCAACGCTCCTCTGCATCGAGGCGTCCAAGGCGGACAAGCTCCCCCCGGGCGCACCCGCGATCCTCGTGCCGTCCACCGTCACCGCGTTCCAGCACATTGCGCGGTTCCACCGCATGCGGCTCCCGAACCTGAAGGTCATCCTGCTCTCGGGTTCCTGCGGCAAGACCAGCACCAAGGAATCCCTGCGGGCGATCTTCGAACACGCGCTCGACTCCATCAGCGTGCTCGCGACCGAGGGCAACACCAACAACCAGATCGGGCTGCCGCAGAACCTGCTGCGCCTGAACGCGCGCCACCGCATCGCCGTGCTCGAGGCCGGGACCAATCATCACGGCGAACTCGAGCCGCTCTCCTACTGCGCCATGCCCGACATCGCGATCATCGTCTCCATCGCGAACTGCCACCTCGAATTCCTCGGCTCGCTCGAGGGCGTCGCGACCGAAAAGTCCAAGCTCTTCACCCACCTCGCGCCCGGCGGCTTCGCCATCATCCCCGCGGAGTGCCCCGGCCAGGACATCCTCGCGAAGGCCGCTTCGCAGTTCCGGGTCGGCACGTTCGGCCTCGACGGGACCGACGCGGACGTCACCGCGAAGTACCTCGGCGGAAACCTCCACGGCGCGAAGTTCCTGCTCCGGCGCGAATCGACCGGGGAGACCGTCTCGGTGCAGTGGGGCGTGCCGGGCCGTCATCAGGCCGGGAACGCCGCGGCGGCCGCCCTCGCCGCCCTGTCGATGGGCGTGCCGTTCGAAACCATCGCCGAAGGACTCGGCCGGACCACGCTGCCCGGCCTCAGGATGCGCGTCACCGAGCACAACGGCTCGACGTGGATCAACGACGCGTACAACGCCAATCCCGACAGCATGGCCGCCTCCCTGAACTGGCTCTCGGAGTTCGTCGACCAGCAGAAACTCGTCCTCGTCCTCGGGGACATGGGCGAGCTCGGAGAACGCTCCGCCGAGGGACACCGCTCGGTCTGCGCGCTCGCGAAACACCTCTTCCCCGCAGCCAGATGCGTGGTCGTCGGCCCGAATATGACGGCCGCGGCAAAGGAAACGGGACTCGACTGCGAAGCGTTCGCCTCCTCGAAGGACGCCGCCGACGCGAAGCTCGAATTCGCCCCCGGCAGCACCGTCTTCCTGAAGGCGTCGCGTTCCACCCATCTCGAGCTCATCGAGCCGGACGCGGCCGGAGCGCACTGAGATGCCGCGCCTGAGGTTGTCGGATTTCGCGGCCGCGCTCGCCCCGCTCCTCGCGGAGCAGTACACACCCGGCGCGTCCGACCCGGAGATCGCCGCCGTCGCGAACAATTCCGCATCCGTCGTACCCGGCACGCTCTTCCTCGCGGTCCGGGGCGCGAAGACCGACGGCCACAGATTCCTCCCCGACGCGCTCGCCAAAGGCGCGGCCGCGGTCGTCGTCGCGGCCGATTTCGGGGGGGCGATCCAGCCCGGGATCCCGGTCCTGCGCGTGACGGACTCCTATTTCGCCTGGAGCATCGTCTGCGAGACGTTCTTCGGCCGCCCGGCCGATTCCTTCCGCGTCCACACGGTCACGGGAACCAACGGCAAGACCTCCACGGCGTTCTTCCTGCGGCATTTCCTGGACGCCGCGAAACCCGGCGCGAAGACCGCGCTCGTCTCCACCGTCTGCTGCGACGTCGGGGCCAGACCGGAACCCTCCGAGCACACCACCCCGGACGCGTTCACGCTCCAGTCGATGTTCGCGGCCATGAAGTCCAACGGCGTGACCGACGCCGTGATGGAGAGTTCCAGCCACGGACTCCACCAGCACCGTTCCGGCACGCTCGCTTTCGCCTCGGCGGCGTTCACCAATCTCACAGGCGACCACCTCGACTACCACGGCACGATGGAGCAGTATTATCTGGCGAAGAAGATCCTCTTCCGCGAACTCCTCGCCGACGGCGCACCGGCGGCGGTCAACGTCGACGACCCGGCCGGCGAACGCCTCGTTTCCGAGCTCAGAAACGAGCGTCCCTCCGTGCGGGTCCTCCCGGTCTCGTTCAGCGGCGGACCCGACGCGTTCTGCTCGCTCCGTTCGCTCAAACTCGCCCCGGCGTATTCCGATCTGCGGTTCACGCTCGACGGACGCGACGTCGCGCTCCGGCTGCCGCTCCCGGGGGCGTTCAACGCTGCGAATTACCTCACGGCGCTCACGATGGCGTACGGGACCGGACTCGCGCTCAACGCCCTGCTGGAAGCGTCCGCATCCATGCCGCACGTCCCGGGCCGTCTGCAGGCGGTGCCGCTGGCGTCCGGCGCGACGGCGTTCGTTGACTACGCCCACACTGACGATGCGCTGGAACGCGTTTTAACGAGCCTCCGGGACGTCCTGACGGCCGGAGGCCGCCTGGTGGCCGTCTTCGGCTGCGGCGGCGACAGGGACCGCTCCAAACGGCCCAGAATGGGCGCAGCGGCCGCGCGTCTCGCCGACCTCGCCATCCTGACCAGCGACAATCCGCGTTCCGAGGACCCGCTCGCGATCATCCGCGAGATCGAATCCGGCATGGGGGCCGGTTCGCGCCACCTGGTCGAACCCGACCGCGAGAAGGCCATCGGGCTCGGCGTGAACGAGGTCCGCGCGGGCGACATCCTGCTTGTGGCGGGCAAGGGTCACGAAACGTACCAGGAGACCCGCGAAGGCCGGAGACCGTTCTCCGACGTCGAAATCCTGCGCCGTTTTCGCGCCTGACGCTTGAAAAAAGCCGCGCGAGGGTGTAAATTATTTACTTAATCTCACTCAAAAACTTCGACTTCCCCACGGCTCCCGGCCGTTTTTCCTCCCCCCCACGATTCACGATGCAAGACAAACGATATTTCCGGTATCTCCTCATTTTCATCACCGTCTGGCTCGTCCTCCTGACCGCCATCCCGTCCATCTTCTACACGGTGCTCCCGCTCGACACGGTCGAGACCATCATGTGGAGCCATCCCTTCTCGATGGGCAACGCGAAGCACCCGCCGCTGGCCGCGTGGCTCGCCGGGATCTTCACGGCGGTCTTCGCGCACACCGATTTCGCGATGTACCTGCTGAGCCAGGTGCTGCTGGTGACCGGATTCGTTTACATGTACAGGCTCGGGCGCGAGTTCTTCAGTCCGGCGAAGTCGACCCTCTCCGTGGTCCTGCTCGCGACCATTCTCTTCTACTCGTTCGACTCCGCGAAGTACAACGTGAACCTGCCGCACATGGCGCTGTGGCCGATGATGACCTACTACTGCCTGCGCGGGGTGAAATACGACCGCCTGCGCGACTGGCTGCTTTTCGGGTTCGTCTCGGGACTCTCCGTGCTCAGCAAATTCTTCGGCTTCGCGCTGCTCCTCGCGCTCTTCGTCTTCATCCTGAGCGGACGCGACACCCGCAAATACTTCCGACGCCCGGGGCCGTATCTCGCGTTCGGCGTCTTCGTGCTCACGCTCGCGCCGTACATGGTGTGGCTGGTGCGGAACGACTTCCCGCCGTTCACGTACCTCTCCGGCCGCGTGTCCGAGGAGGAACACGGCCACATCCTGTATCCGCTGGTCGTGCTGGTCGAATCGCTCTACCCGATCGCGATCCCCCTGCTCCTGCTGTGGGTGACCTCGGACAAACCGTTCCGCTCCCTCAAAAATCTGCGCCGGTCGAGCTTCCGTCCGGCCGACCCCCTCGCCGGTCGCCTGGCGCTGTGCGTGCAGTTCACCCCGATCGCGCTGATGACGATCCTGGCGGCCTCGGGGATGATGATCGACCTCATGTGGGGGTTCCCCGTCTACTTCGTCACGGGGTTCTTCCTGATGGCGTTCTGGAAGGACGACCTCTCGTCGGCAGAGTTCAAGAAGGCGTTCTGGCTGATCCTCGTGATGTTCGTCGCCATTCAGGTTTCCGACATCTTCTACTGGTGCATCAAGACCCGCCTGCGCGGCCATTTCTGCGGACGCGAGTTCGCCGCCCGGGCCGAACAGTTCTACCGCGAGAAGACCGGACGCGACAGGATCCCGGTCGTGTTCGGCGAAATGTGGTACGCCGGCTGCATCATGCAGTATCTTCCCTCGCATCCCTACGCGGGCGCGTTCGACGACCCCTACGACGAGGTGCGCTTCCGCAAGATCCTGGACGAGGAAGGCGGGCTCGGCGTCTACATGGCGGAGGGCGATTATCAGATGCTCGCCGACAGCCTCGGGATCGATGTTTCCGTGCTCAAGCCCGAGCTGAACGTCTTCCATTACTCCGCCCCGTACGGCAAGGAGAAGGACCGCTACCTGTATTTCACGGTCATTCCACCTCGGAATACGCTCAAATCGAGCGCGGAGAGCACCGCGGTTTCCACCCCCGGATCCGACGCGCTGCAATAATGCGCGTCCTCACCTCGTTTTGAGCTCGGCGCGCCTCAAAAAAGCGCGCCCCGCGTTTTCACCTCGTTTTGAGCTCAAACGCCGCACTGTCAAAGCGCCGTCGCACACCTTTTGCGAAGAATTTGCGAAACTTTTGCGAAAAACGTCTTCGGACGCACCCTTTCACGACCCCGGAAAAAAGTTGTAAACGCGGTTTTTTCACCACAAAAAACGATTTTTTCGAGGAAAATTACACTTTTTTCAAAGAAAATCATACTTTTTTCGTTTTATCGCTTGACAACGCTCAACTGTGGCGATATATTCTGCTAACCCTTAACCTGGAGGAGTGTCCATGAAACACCAGTTCTACGACGTGAAATCGAAGAAGAAAGTCCAAGCCGAAGT
This sequence comes from Lentisphaeria bacterium, assembly GCA_017540385.1. GTDB lineage: Bacteria > Verrucomicrobiota > Lentisphaeria > Victivallales > UBA1829 > UBA1732. The sequence goes on along the minus strand of JAFYBD010000167.1, from coordinate 2,398 downwards.
CACGAAAGCCGTTACTTTCGGTAAGGGAACCCGCATCCGCTACGCCTTCAAGGCTGAAACGAAGGACGGTCGCCCGCTGACCAGCTTCGTCAAGAAGGAAGACTGGGACAAGTTCAAAAAGAGCAAATAATCCGTCCCGGTTCCATAAGGCGCCCCAGTTTCGGGGCGTCTTTTTTTTGCTTCGAATTCAGGGTGATCCGCCTCGATCCGAGGTCAAAAGGGCTTCAAAAGGGATAAAAAAACGTCCGCCACTGGGACGGACGTTCAATTTGAGGGCACAATCAGAGGCCGAACGGCTTGAGCTGTTCCGCCAGCGCGTCGTCGTCCTTCGAGGCGTCGACCTGTTCGATCTGCCAGGTCTCGATGTGCTCGGCGTAGTCGCCGGGCTCGATCGGACATTCCGGGCCGATGGATTCGACCTCGAGCATGCCGGGCTCGGTGTAGAACTCGGCGTTGCAGCCGTAGTCCGGGTAGTTCGCGCAGTCGGCGAAGTACGGGAAATGCTTGATGAAGAGTTCGGCGCCGAGGGAGTACGCCGCCCAGCCGGGCTTCACGAGCGCGCCGAATTTCTGCTTGGTCGGATACGCGTCGTCCTGGCTCATGCGGATGAAGCGCTTACCCCAGACGAACCTCGGATCGGCCATATTCGTGAACTGCCACAGGATGATCGGACGGCCGGCCGCGAACGACTGGCCTTCGCCGGGGCCGTGCGGCACGAAGGGTTCCTGCGGGACGATGACCGTGCCGCCGGGCGCCATCACGGAGAGCGCCCACGGGGCGAACTTGGCCGCCCACGGGCCGCGGTTGTAGATGCGGTGCGCGACCTTCACGAGGGAGCCCTCGGCGGGGAACTCGATCACGATCTCCTTCTGGAGGCGGGACCAGGTCTCGGTCTCGCAGGTCAATTTGAGCTTGGAGCCGTCCCATTCGTATTTGACCGGCTGCACGTCGGGATAGTAGGTCCGGGTCCAGACTTCGGGGGCGTGCCACAGGCGGTGACCGCCGTAGCTCTGCCACGTATCCTGCGAGATATTCGCCATCTGGTCGTCGAAGTTCTTGAAGAAGTTCGCGCCGTTTTTGCGCTTGAACGAGAGGACGCGGGGTCCGAGGCCGACGGAGACGACGAGCTCGATGTCGCCGTTTTCGAGGAGGAGGCAGTCTTTCCAGCCTTTGTATTCGATTGTTTTCAGACTCATGTCGGGATTCCTTTCAGGTTGGGTATCGGTTATGGATCAAGTTCAGGATTGAAGGTGTTTGAGCGCTTTTTTCGCGATGTCGCGGCGGTACTGCATGTTCTCCCACGAAATCGGGGCGAGCGCGTCGTAAACGGCGTCGATGGCGGCCTGAATGGTCGGCGCGCTCTTCGACACCACGAGCACGCGGCCGCCCTTGTTCACGAACGTGCCGTCCTGGAACCCGGTCCCGGCGTGGAACACGATCGCGCCCTTCGCCTCGGCCTCGGCGATGCCGGAGATCGGATGGCCCTTCACGATGGGACCGGCGGGGTATTCGCCGGAGGCCAGCACCACGCAGACGCAGGGATCGGGAGCCCAGTCGAGCCTGACCTCGGACAGACGGCCGACGGCGGTCTTGTAAAGGGCGTCCGCGAGGCTGGAACGAAGCCGCGGGAGCACGGCCTCGGTTTCGGGGTCGCCGAAGCGCACATTGAACTCGAGCACCTTCGGACCGTCCTTCGTGACCATGATGCCCGCATAGATGAGGCCGCGGTAGTCGAGACCTTCGGCGCGGATGCCCGCCAGGAACGGCTTCAGCACGCTCTTCTCCACCTCGGCCATCAGCTCGTCGGTCACGACTGGAGCGGGCGAATACGCGCCCATGCCGCCGGTGTTCGGACCGAGGTCGCCGTCGAGCTGGCGTTTGTGGTCCTGCGAACTCGCGAGCGCAGTGATGGTATTCCCGTCCACGAGCGCGAAGATCGAGGCTTCCTCGCCGACGAGGAGTTCCTCCAGCACCACGCGGGCTCCGGCCGCTCCGAACGCCCCGCCGAAGCAGGCGTCGACGGCCGCGAGCGCGTCGGCGCGGTCCTTCGACACGATCACGCCCTTTCCGGCGGCGAGACCGTCGGCCTTCACCACGAGCTCGCGCCCGGCGTCGTACTGGGCGTTCACATAGGCACGGGCGTCCGCGGCGTTGTCGAACGTGGCGAACGCGGCGGTCGGGATGCCGTATTTATCCATGAACTTCTTGGAAAAATCCTTGCTGCCTTCGAGCTGGGCGGCTGCCTTCGATGGGCCGAAGACCGGGATGCCCTTCGCGCGGATCAAGTCGGCCGCTCCGGAGCACAGGGGCGCTTCCGGGCCGATGACCACGAAGTCGATGCCGTTCGAGGCGGCCCAGTCGGCGATGGCGGCCCAGTCGGCACCGGGCACGTCGGCGG
>JAFYBD010000166.1 GCA_017540385.1 Lentisphaeria bacterium | reverse complement strand
GAACGCGAACAGTACGGCGAAGACCGCCGCGGCCGCCAGGGGCATCGCGAGCAGCAGCATGTGGAACGCCTTCGAAAAACGTCTCGAGCGTTCCGGCACCTCGCACCGTGCGGCTTTCCAACTCGCCGCGACGAACCATGCCGTCAGCAGGACGACGATCCCCAGCACAGCCATTCTTCCTGTCCTTTCCATGAAAACGCACGCCGATCGTGCGGGAATAATATAGCGCCTCCGAGGCGAATAATCAAGAACGCCGGAGCGGTCGGGCGACGCGCTCCGGCGGAAAAGTCAGGTAAAATCGGTATTGTTTACTTCGCGACGGGATCGTTGATGCGGCCCATGAAGAGGATGAGTCCGGTCTCGTTGTCGCGGATCAGGACCAGGAACGGCCGGTCGGCGCGGAAGATGTTCTCGGGATCGGGCATGCCGATGGAGGTGATCCTGACCATGCCGATGGCGGTGGCGGCCGCGGCCTTGGTGGAGACTTCGTCCATCTTCAGCGCGGTCTTGTGCACCACGTTCTCGATCTTCAGCGCCTCTTCGGTGTCGATGCCGGAGAAATCGGCGAAATCGGAGAACGGGGTCTTCATGCCGAGTCCCTGGAGCGTCTTGCCGAGGTTGAGCTTGCAGGTCAGGTCGGTCTTCGGAAGCCAGAGGCGCGTTTCGCCGAAAGTGCGGTTTTCCAGCCAGGAATCAAGTTTGGAGCCGATCTTGCCGGTGATGTCCTTCAGCGCGGCCTCGCCGCGGTCGTCGCCTTCGCGCATCGGCATGAGCGCGACGAGCTCGAACCGGGAGTTTTCATAGGGCAGGATGACCGCGTGGACGTTGTCGTCATGATTGGCGAAATAGGCGATGCGCGGGCTCTTCTGGTACATCATCCTGACGTCCTTGTCCTTGCCGCCGAACTGGTGGAACTGCATGTCCTTCGTGTCGTCCTTCGGGAAGGGATCGCGCCATTTCGCCTCGAAGTAGAGGGTGTTCAGCAGGACCATGGCCGAGTCCTTGCTGAAGAAGTCGGGCGTCAGCAGGTCCTTGATCATGTTCTTCGTCTTCGACTCGACGTAGGAATTGATCTTCGCGGCGACCTTCGCAGGCTGCCCGAAATCCTCCTTGTAGAACGCGCCCCCGTAATACTTATCGATCATCTCCATGAACGACGGCAGGACGTGCTGATCCGTGTCCGTCCAGACGGAGTTGGAGACCAGGATCTCGGTCTTCTCGGCCGCGGCGTACTGTTTGGCCATGGCGTCGAAGAACGCGCCGATGGAGATCGCGTCGCCGGGCAGGCCGAGCACGGTGCGGATCTCGTCGGCGGTTTTGCCCTTCGCTCCGCAGTAGACCATGCCGAACGCCCCGTCGATGCTGTACGGGGAGATGAACATGTTCTCTTTGGGGTTCGCCTTGCAGACGGTGTCGAAAAGCTCGAATCCCTTGCGGTTCAGGTCTGCGGCGATGGCCTTCCGCTGGGTTCCGGTATCAGAGACATCCTCGGCGAACGCAGGCAGGGCGAGGCTCATAGCGCACAGGGCGGCGTGGAACAGTGTTTTATTCATGGTTTTGACTCCTTGTATCAAAGTGATGCGTTGAATTGCTTTCTGTAAATTAGTCGGGAAAACGTGCGAAATCTTAGCGGTCCATTGAAAAAAAGTGCAAAAAAAAGCGAAAAAAAGGACCCGGGCCTTGCGAGGGGACCGGGTCCTGAGGTGTCTGGCAATGGCCGACGATCAGATCGCCGGGACGCCGCGACCGCTCTGGTCTTCGCGGAACGGGGAGCCGTCGGGCTTGATGAGACGGCTGGTCAGGAAGATGAGCAGGTTGGTCTTCTGCATGCCTTTGCCCTTGCCCTGGAAGAAGCGTCCGATCAGCGGGATGTCGCCGAGGATCGGGTACTGGTCTTCGATCATGGCCAGGGTGTCGCGGATCACGCCGCCGAGGACGACGGTCTCGCCGTCGTAGCTCATGACGTTCGTGTTCAGGTAACGGGCCTCGATGATGGGCATCTTCAGGGTGTTGGGATACAGCTCGTTGTTGTCGCCCAGCGGGATGGAGTAGGAGTAGTCGGTCCAGCCGATGAACTCCTGGATGACCGGGGTCATTTCGAGGAAGATCGTGTAGTTGTCTTCTTCGACGCGGGGACGGACCTGGAGCGCGATGCCTTCTTCGGTGGCGCCGCCGAACTGCGGGATGGACGGCGTGAAGACGGGCACGTTGGAGCCGTTGGTGGAGATGGTCTCCAGTTCGGCTTCATCCCAGTCGTCGGGATAATACTTTTCCGTGACCATGCGGATGACGGCCTGCTGGTTGTTCATGGTGGTCAGACGCGGCGCGGAGAGGATTTCCGTGGAGTCGGCGTTGTCCAGCGCATGGATGCCGCCGGAGAACTGATAGCCGTCCGCGTTGTACGTGGACCAGTTGAAGACGTCGTCGTTCTGCATCGACGTACTGGCGCCGAAGATGCCGGCGCTGGTCTGGGCGTTGCGGTTGAAGTGGCTGTTCGGGCCCCAGGTGATGTGGTGGCCGTAGTTCTTCGCAGCTTCGTTCTGGAGGATGCCTTCGTAGTAGCCTTCGCCGACTTCCAGGTTGCCCGGGACGTAGTAGGTATCGCCGGCCGCGACGTTCACGGAGGACATGTTTCTCGTATCGAGCGACCGGGAGTCCGGCGTGACCCACGCGTTGGCGAGGGTGCTGCGGCTCTCTTCGGAAGCGTTCTGATAGTACATGATGAACGAGTGATCCGCGAGCGTGCCGTTCTCGGGAGTCTCGTCGAGGCGGGAGATGCCGCTGGCGGTCACTTCGTCCCAGGTCGGGGCGATGCGGGAGAACGTGTAGTCGAAGGAGAGTTCCTGCAGGTCGTTCATTTCGATTTCAACGAACTTCACCTGGATCAGGACCTGCGGGTCGGAGACGTCCATCTGGTCGATGAGGTCTTCCACGCCGTCGATGGCTTCGGAGGTGTTGTAGACCGTGAGACGGCTGCTCATCTCGTCATAGCGGACGGAGGAACCTTCCGGGAACGGGATGCCGCGGTCGACGAGGTACTGCTTCACGGTTTCGTTGGTCAGGGCGCCGAGGATGCTGCTGGCGAGGATTTCCTTGTCGATCGGGAACGTCTTGCGGACGAACTCGTCCAGCGGGACGGTCTTCGGGGCGATGACGACGGCGTAGTTCTCCACGCGGAAGTGGAGGTTCGCCGACTTGCAGATGTAGCGGATCGCATCGATCAGGGAGACGTTGTCGACGGCAAGGGTGACCAGCGTGTTTTCAGGGGTCATGATCTTCTCGCCTTCGGGGCTCGTTCCGGGATCGTCCTCGTAGCTGTAGAAGTCGCCTTCGGAGGAACCGGAATCTTCGGTCTCCTCGGTGTACTCTTCCTCGTACGTCTCATCATCTTCGCCGAACTCCTCGTCTCCGCCGGGGATGGCGGGCTGGACCGCGGTGGGATCGGCGTTGAAGCGGAGGACGAAGTTCACGCCCACGCGGTCGGGGTCGCGGTCCTTGCTGGTGTGCTTGAGGAACTGGACGACCTGCGTGATGGAGACCTCTTCGAAGTCGATGTGGTCGATCACGATGTCGTTGAGCTTCTTCTGCGTGGTGCCGATGTTGTCTTCCTTGACTTTGATGTCTTCCTTCACGACGTCGTCGGAAGTCTCGGAGCCGGTCGGAATGGGGGCGATGAGCTCCCACATGGCTTCGGCGGCACGTTCAAGGAACACGACGCCCTGACGGCGTTCGCCGGCCTTGGCCTCGTTCACGTAGATACGGCGGAGATAGTCGATGGCCGTGATGTTGTACGGGTCGAGGATCATGACCTGGTTGAACTTCTCCTGGGCCTTGTTCCACTGCTTGGTATTGTACAGGGTCTGGCCCTGGCGGATCAGGATGGAGATGCGCTTCTCGCGGTTCAGGGCCTCGGGGATGAGTTCGGCCGCGGAGGTTTCTTTCTTGTACTCCTGCGAAGCCTTCATGACCTTGTACTCTTCGATGGTCTTGCGCATGATGGGCTCGGAGAGCGGATAGACCTTGATGGCCTCTTCGCACTTCTCGATGGCCTCGTCGTAAAGACCGATCTGGGCGGTCTTTTCCGCCTCGTTGAAGATCTTGCGGGCCCAGTAGTAGTAGGACTGGGAGATCATCTTCTGGACTTCGGCGATCTTCTTCTTGTTCGCCTCGGGGATCTCGCCGTCGACCACGTCGGACTCGAGGGTCTTCAGGACTTCGACGTAGGCGTCGACGGCCATGTCGTACTCCTCGCGTTCGAACGCGGAGGAAGCCTTCTTCTGGAGCTCGTCGGCGTTGCGGCGCTCGGCCATGCGCGCGATGAGGTCCTCGATGGACGCGGCGGTCTGGTCGCGGAGAGCTTCTTTTTCTTCGTCGGTGAGTTCTACGGCTTCCGCTCCTTCCGCCGCTTCAACGACAGCGGCGGGTTCTTCTTCCTCGATCTCGACGTCGGTCATCTCCTGCGCGTAGACCGCGGGCAGGGAGAGCGCCAGCGCCAGGAGGATGGCGGAGTAGCGGGGGTAAGCGTGCATGGGAGCCTCCATGAGATATGTCATAACTTTGTTCTTCGTCATTTCAGCGCCTCCTTACCGTCTGAAGTCCGGCAGACCGTTCTGCGTGTTCGTACGGACCGGGATGCCGTCGCCGCTGATGAGTCGGGTGGAAACCGAAATGATCAGGTTGTCCTTTTCGGCCCGTGAGGCGGATTCGGTGAAGAGTCGTCCGATCAGCGGGATGTCCGCGAAGAGCGGCCACCTGTCGGAGAGCTGTCCGTGCACGTCGCTGAGGATGCCGCCGATGACGACCGTCTGGCCGTCGTAGACCTTGATGGTGGTCTGGACTTCGCGGTTGGAGATTTCGGGCATCTTCAGGGTCATCGGGTACTCTTCGCCGGAGGAGAATTCGCCGATGACGTAGTTGTAGCTGTAGTCGGACCAGCCGGTGAGGTCGGTGACGGTCGGATTCAGCTCCAGGCGGATCGTGTAGTTGTTCGGCTGGAGGGTCGGGGTGACCGTGAGGCTGGTGCCGATGTCACGGGCGGGGCCGAACTCGGGATAGGAGGGCTCGAACGTGACGCTGGAACCGCAGCTGGTGGAGATTTCAGGTTCGGACCAGCTTTCCGGGAAGTACATCTGACGGACCATCTGGACCTGGGCCTGGCGGCCGGAGACCGTGACGACCTTCGGCGTGGAGAGGATCTCGGACCGGTCGGTGCGGTCGATGGCGTTGATGGTCAGGAAGAGGCTGAAGCTGCCGCCGGGACCGAAGTTCGGGATCAGGTTCAGGTTGTTCACCAGGGTGTTGTCGGACCAGCCGGTGCCGATGGACGGGGAGGTGAACGTGAAGTTGAAGTGCTCGCCCTCGGTGGCCGTGCGGGACAGGGTCCAGTCGAAGCCGAGTTCTTCGAGGTCGTTCATCTTGATCTCGACCATCTTGGATTCGATCAGGATCAGCGGGTCCTGCATATCCATGTCGCGGATGGCGATCTCGAGCTGGCGGATGTTTTCGGGCGTGTTCACGACCGTGAGCTTGTTGGCGCGGGCGTCGTACGCGATGGACGTGCCGTCCTCAAACGGGATGCCGCTGGCGGTGAAATACGCGCGAAGCGTTTCCGGATCGATGGAGGTGACGCGTTCGCTGTCCGGATCGCTGGCGTTGCCGGAGGAGCTGCTGACGCTGACGTTGGCGAAACCGGCATCGACTTCGCCGAGGACGTCCTCCTGGGTCACACCGTCGAGACCCTCGGCGCGCATGTTGCTGACGATGCGGAGGATGGTGGCCTGGCGGATCGGGATGTAGCGCGTGATCATGTCGCTCACGTCGGCGCCCTTGCCGATGGTCAGGATCTTGTCGTTCTCGTCGATGCGGAACTGCAGGTCGGTGATCTTGCAGAGGTAACGGATGACTTCATACAGCGGGATCTGGTCGAGGTTCAGGGTCACGCGGTACTCGGGCTTGTCGACGTACTGGTCGGCCTGCGGGACGATGATGTTGAAGCCTTCGCCCTGGGGGTCGATGTCCTTGCTGCGGGAACGGAGCAGCGCGATGGCGGAACCGATATCGGTGTCCTCGAACTCGATGTGGTCGATCATGAGCTCGTTCAGGCGGTTGTACAGCTCGTTGCCGGGGGAGTCGTAGGTCTGGGCGCCGTCGGTGATGACGATGTTGCGGACGTCCGGGATGCTCTCGACCCAGCTCCAGTCGGACTGCGCCTGCTCGCGGAGGAGTTCGTTGTAGATGCGGACGTCGGCGATGGCGTAGAGCTTGCGGTAAATCTTTTCAAGCAGGGTGATGGCGTCCTCGTTGTACGGGTCCTTCACGAGGATCTGCTCCATCTTGTCGCGGGCTTCCATCCACTCGTCCTTCTGATAGAGGAACTGTCCGGCGCGGAAGAGCAGATTGATCTCGCGCTGGCGTTCGTAGTAGCGGAGGTCAACCGCCTGGAGGCTGGTCTCGTCCCAGAATTTCTGGCTGTCGATGCGCTCCTGGATGGTCTTGGACATGGCTTCGACGGTGGCGGCGAACTGGTGCTTGCCCTTCTGCGGGTCGTTGGCGATGGCGATCTGGAGGTCGGATTTCTCGTACGGCTGGCCGGGGAGCGCGCCCAGATAATACATGGCGTTGGCATAGGCGAGGTCGTCGAGGAGCGGCATGCCGATCTCGAGGATCTCGTCGGTATGGGTCAGGAGCAGGAGTTTGTTGTATTCCTGTTCGGCCTTCTCGAGGAGCTCGTTGCCATAGAGGATCTGCGCGATCTTGCGCTCGTCGGCGAGACGTTTCTCGAACACGGCCCTGGCGGGGGACACCTCGCACTTGTCGATGACCTTCTGGGCCTCGTCGAAGAGCAGGAAAGCTTCGATGAATTCCTTCTCGTTTCTGCGGGTGATGGCCTGGGCCAAAAGTTCATTGAATTCGGACTCGCCCTGGATCAGGTCGGCTTCCGCCTCGGCCGTGACTTCCAGCTCTTCGCCGGAAAGGACCGGTTCCTCTTCAATTTCGGCGTCGTCGCCAGTTTCCTCCGCTTCGGCGTCGGCCTCGGCGGCCTGCTCGTCGTCGGGAGTCGTCTCCGCTTCGGCTGCCTCCGCGACGACCTCGTCGGCGTCAAGCGCGGCGTCCTCGTCCTGAGCGGAGAGCATCAGGGACGACACGCCGAACGCCAGCGCGAAGACTGCGGCCGGCCGGAGAATCGGGCGAAGAAAACAATGGGGTCTCATCTTCATTGTCTCATCCTTGGTTGTTTATTTTGAATAAAAAACAGAAATCCGGGTTAAGGTTATTTGATCTGGTTGAGGAACGGGGCGTCCGCCTTCTGGGTGGCGGCGCCGGTCGCGGTCTGAGCGGAGGAAGCCGCGGCGGCTTCCTTCGGCGCGGTCGGAACCGTGATGGCGACGGGGGCGTCGCCGCCGACGGTCTCGACGACGGCGGTCTTCGCCTCGGTATCGGCGGAGACGACCTTGTACAGCTCTTCGCCGGTCTTGGCGGTGCCGAGCTTGAAATTGGAGCCGACCGACGTGGACATCGTGCGGCCGGTGAGCGTGTTGAGGAACGTCACGCGGGGCGACGGATCGTAGACGGGCTGCTTGACGCGGCAGGGGATGCGTTCGATCTTGCCGACGCGCTGGATGTAGACGATGTGCTCCTGCGTCTTCTCGTCGTCCTCGATGTCGACGACGCTGTAGTCGACGTTGTTGTTCTTGAACGTGCCGACGTTCATCTGCACGAATTCGGATCTCTTTCTCTGGTTGCGCAAGACGTTGAACGTGATGGCCCAGTTCTTGCGATCGGGCTTGGTGTCGTCGACGGAGACGAGCTCAAGACCGTTGATGCGCTGCTGACGGACGGCGGAGACGTAGAGCATGGAAATGTACTTCGGATGGCTGAGCGGATCGACCGGGTCGGTCTTCGCCTTGTATTCCTGCGCGAGCGTGAAGCCGTCGGAATCCTCGTCGCTCTCCGGCATGCTGTCGGTCAGCGTGTACTGCTTTTCCCATTCGTCCGGGATGCCGTTGGAGTTGAGGTCGGCCTTGCCGAGGAGTTCGTCCTCGTCGACTTTCAGGCGCGGCGCGAGGGCCTTGCCGCAGGCGGGGCACTTGCCGTTCTTGGTCTGGCCGATGGCGGGGTAGCAGCTCGCGGGGATCATGGTGTGGCAGAAAACGCACTCGGCGAGCGCGTAGGGGGCCATCATCTCGGTGACGTTCTGGTTGGTGTCGGCCGTGAGGTCGATGGCGAGACGCTCGGAGAAGACGTTCTCCATGCGGTATTTCTTGTCGCCGGCGAAGTCGATGGGCTCGTAGTCGGAGGGTTTCGGAGCGGGATTAACTCGGATGTCCACTTCCTTGTTCTGGACCTGCTGGACGACCTGGACCTGGTAGTAGAGCAGAGCTGCGAAGACGATGAGCAGGACCGCCAGAATGATTTTTTCGTAATGTGCGCTGAGGATTTTTTTCATTTCGGCTGCTCCATCATTGAGGTGTGATATTATCGGCGCGGTAGAACAGATAATTCACCACGAGCGTGCAGTTGATGTCGTCCCGAGTTTCACCGATCAGGACTTTTCCGTATTCGGGATGATGGGGATCGGTGAGTTCGTATTCGGCGTAGGTGGCCGCGATGAGCGCCGCGGCTGCGTCGGCCGGCTTGGCCTCTTCCTTCGTCGCGGCAGCGGCGGCGTCAGTCGTGCCGTCGGCGGCTTTCTGCGCGTTCGCGGCCTCGCGGGTTCCGCCCTCGACGTGTCCGGCGACGATGGAGTTGGCGACGATGATGTCGTCCTGCGGGGCTTTCAGCCTGATGTCGCGGATCACGTACACGCGGTCGGACTTGTAAGCGGCGTGCAGGGAGTTGATGAACGCGTCGATGGATTCGAGCGTGGAGGTCATGTCGATGGTGTAGGTGAAGACGAGGATGGGGCTCTCGCTGTCGTTGGGATCCATGGGGGAGCCGTAGAACACGCCAGCGTTCAGGGAGTTCAGCTTCACGATGCCGGAGTCTTTCATCCTGCGGAAAAGGTCTTCCTTGATCTGGAAGTTGCGGATGATCGGGATGACCATTTCGGGAACGGGGAGCGCCTGGCGGTTCAGGTTCTTGCCGTAGATGAGGTCCTGGACGAGACCTTCACGGTCGTACTCGTCTCTGAGGGTGATGCCGGGGATGATATCGGAGGTCAGATATTTCTGGTAGAGGAAGTCGATGTAGTTCTTGCAGTCGCGCTGACGCATCAGGCGGGGGAGTCCGAGGGCGTCGAGGAAGAGTTCCTTCGCCACGCGGTTGTTCACGTCTTCGAGCGTGAGCTCCTGCACTTCTTCACGGAAGAGCGCGAAGGCCCGGGCGAACTTCGCTGCCGCGGCCTTGCGGAAATCTTCGGCGCGGGCGGGATCGACCGCTTCCGGGGCTTCGATCATCTGGTCGAAGAGACGCGAGAAGAGCTGGGCGGTTTCCTCCTGGACGGTGTCCGGGATCACGAACGTGTCGTCGGAGGAATCCTGATGAACGTCGCCGTAGAGTTCGGCGAGCATCGCGCGGAGCGTGTCCTCGTCGAACGAGAGGATCACGAGGTTGGACGCGGGATCGAAAACGGCCTTTTCCTCGTCGGTGGGCGGGGCGGGAGTCGCGGGTGCTGCGGGTGCATCCTCGTCTTCGGCATCGTCCTCGACATCGTCCTCGTCGGCCTCAGTCTCGGGTTTGGCTTTCGGCTTCGCGACGAGCGTAGGATCGACGGGAAGCTCGGAGTTCAGTTCGACGGAAGAGGCGATGTTCTTGAGGAACTTGAGGAGGGCGGGCCGGTAGGGCTTGCCGAAATGACGATAGATCAGAACGTTCTTTTTGTTCAGGGCGTCGGTATCGACGTTGATCATCTTTTCGCTCTGTTCCACGCTGTTCGGCTTGCGCGTCATATTGATGGTGTCAAGCGTATCGCCGTCGGCTTCGATGTCGGCCATGGACTGGCTGATCATCTGGCTCTTGTTCCAGATCACGAAGATCAGGAAGATACTGCTGATAAGCGTCAGGACCAGGATGGCCGCGAGAACGATATTTTTCAGGATAAACTGTTTCATTGGGCCTGCTCCGTTGCACTGGCGGGTGAAAACTTCTTGGTGAGTTCCTTTTCAAGTTCCGGCGAATCAACCGGCTCCTTGAGCTCGACAGCGAGGAGGAACTTGCTGATGGAGAGGTGGTCGCAGATATCGCGCCCCTCGTCGTAGACGATCATGATCTCTTCGTCCTTGGCCTTGAAGATGCCGTCGTTTTCTTTCATCTTGGACGTGATGTTGTTGATGGCGGCGCTGCGGTCGTTGAGCGTGGAGTCCGTCTTGTCGCAGATGACGTAGGCGACCATGTTGACCCAGCGGTGGGACCCGTCGCCTTCGGCCTCTTCCTTCTTGCCGCTGTCCTGGTTCTGGCTGTTGTCGCCCATGTCCATGGTCAGCTGGCCGCCGGTCTTGTTGCCGTCGCCCTCTTCCGTGCTGGGGGTGTTGGCGATGACGGTGGCGTTCTTGATCTGGGAGCTCGGCGAGGTGGAGATGGTGAACTCGGTGAGCCAGACGTTGTCCGGGATGCAGGACTTGATGAGGGAGTAGAACGCGATGAGATTGTTCCGCTGCTTGAGGAGTTCGAGGGCGGAATCGTACTGGCTGTTCGCGGCCAGGAGCTTGTTGTTCGCGGACTTCACGCGCTGCTGGATGGCCTGCTGACGGGAGACGAAGCTGTTGAACTCGTCGCGCTTGGCGGCGATGTTGTCCGCCTGCTGCGAGTAGGCCCAGAGCGTGATGATGAGATAAAGGAGAATGGCCGCGGCCGAAGCGAAGAAGTAGGGACGCTTGGAGCGGAATTCGTTCTGCTTGCGGACGTAGTCGGGGATGAGCGTGATCTCGATCGGGGAGGTGCCGATCCTGCGGAGCGCGAGACCGATGGTCTCGGCGAAGAGGTGCGCGACCTCGGACAGGACCTGCTGGTCGACCGCGGGGCCGACTCCGACGACCTGGAACGGGTTCAGGTATTCCACGGGCACGCGGAGTTTTTCGGAGAAGAACCGGGGCATGTAGGGAAGAATGGACGTGCCGCCTGCGAGATAGAGTTTCTCGGGCTTGCGACCGCGCTGTGTGGCGCGGTAGACGTTGATGGAGCGGTTGATCTCGCCGTGGAGACGGGTCATCACGTTCCGGACGATCTTCGAGACCGCGGAGGCGACCTCGGAATCGCTTTCCTCGTACGCTCCGCCGAGGGAGACGTAACCGTGCTTGCGTTTCAGTTCCTCCGCGTCCGCGTAGGAAATATTGAATTCCTTGGCGATCTGCTGGGTGATGGTGTCGCCGGCGATCGGAATGGTGCGGACGAAGAAACGGGAGCCGTCGATGAAAACGAGCGTGGAGCAGCGGCCGCCGATGTCGAGGATCATCTGACATTCGCTGGCGCCGACGTTGTTGGCGCGCGCGCTGTTATAGCAGGAGGTACCGGCGACTTCGATGAGGACGATGCGCTTGCCGAGCTTTTCGACGAGTTCGGAGATGCGGGAGACCTCATCCTTCTTCACGATGACGATCATCGCGTCGATCTCGCTGCCGTCGGAGTCGCCGACGGGCTGGAGGAGCTGGGAATCCCAGACGACCTCGTCGGAGGAGAACGGAATGGCCTGTTTCGCCTCGTAGGAAATGATTTCCTGAATCTTGTTCTTGTCGGTCGTCATCGCGGGGATCTTCACGAACCGGACGAACGCGTTCTTGCCGGAGAGCGAGACGTAGACGTCGCGGGCGGTGAAGCCGTTGGTCTTGATGACGTCGGTCAGGGTCTTGAGGACGACGTCCTCGGGGGGCTCGTCGGCCGAGAATTCGTACTCGGTGTAGGCGAAACGCTCGAGAGTCAGGCTCTGACCGGGAACGTAGGAAAACTCAGCGGCCTTGATGCTGTCGCCGCCGACGTCGATACAGAGAATCAGGTTTTGCTGTGCCATAGATCTTATTTCCCAGCGGATTCTTTGATAGGTTCAAACCGGTCGAAGAGGACCCATGCGAACGGGGTTTTCGAAACGGGAAGCAGTTCATCCGGCATATAATTGAACGTCTGAGGATTGAATTTATTCTGATTGATATAGGTAAAGAGTTTTGCGGTGGAGGCCGCGGTCGGCTGGGAGCTGTCGCCGTCGGCGGGCTTCAGGAGCGTGTAGAAGAGTTTGGAACGCGCGTTGCTCTGAGTCTTCTCCAGGCGGGAGAAGGTGTCGCGGCCGCAGACCTGGAGGCCGGAGACGGAACGTCCGCCGTAGGTGATGGTGGCGGCGATCGGGAGGTCGGCGGCGAGCTTCTTGAGCTCGGACGTGACCTTGGAATAATCTTTCTGATAGTCGGAGACGCCCTCAAGCACGAAATAGCGGTAGATGACCTCGGGCGGGACCATCATGCGGACGAAGTGGCGACCGTCGTTGGCCTGGAGCGAGGCAAGCGTCTGCTTGCCGCCGATGACGGTCCAGTTGATGTTGCCCTTGTCGTCGGCAGCGGGGAGGAACATGTTGATCTCGACCTGGACGTTGTCAAGCCACTTGGGCCACTGGGTAGCGTTTTTGGGTTTGTTGGTCACGAACGCCACGTCGATGGCGAGCCAATGCTTGGCATTGTTCATGTCGCGTTCGTTCAGCCTCATGTCGATCACGCGTTCCTCGTTCTCGATCTTGAAGAACGGCGTGAAGGTCTGGGAGACGTTGATCGCCTTCGAATCCTTCGGGAACTCGATGGCCCAGCTGCCGGAACGGGTCTGTGCGGAAGCAACCAGAGAGACCGCGGCGAAAATGGCAACGAACAGTTTTTTCATGGACTCGACCTCATCAAAACGGGGTTAAAGGGTTTCGGAAGACTGGTTCCTCGACTCCTGTCATTTTTCGGTTTTTTCAGGCTCCGCGGCGGCCTGTTCCTGAGCGGAGAACGCTTCGGAAGCGGCCTGGATCGCGGAGGCGGGATCATCGGTGGCGGGGACTTCGACGGCGGGCGCGGCGGCGTCAAGAGCGAGGGAAGACTCGCCCGCGACCACGCTGGAATCGCCGGTGTGAATGTGACCGGCCACGATGGCCGATGCGAGCGTGAGGATGAAGAAGATGGAAATGCACCAGACGGTGAGCTTGGAAAGATGGCTCATAGCCTGCGCGCCGAAGACGCTTTCACCGAGTCCACCAAACGCGGAGCCGAAGCCGCCGCCGCTCTTGGAGGGCTGCACGAGGATCAGGGCGATGAGCAGGATGGCCAGAAGGACGACCAGTGTATTCAGGATTGTCGCAAGGATCGACATTTGTCACAAAACCTTTATCATTATTGTTTGTATTTTCGACGAAACGGGCTCCGCGGATGCGCACGGACATATCGGTAATTCTAAAACATAGCACTCATTTTCCGGTTTTCAAGCGGACAATGTCTTTTTTTTGTGAAAACATGGCGTTTTTCTTGATAATGTTTTCGGATTTAAACCATTTTCTCATGATCGTCATCAAAAACGCCTTTTTCCGGCACCCCGGCAAATGTCACTCGTCGCGTCGGAAATTTCTTGATAGTCGGCAACGAAAAAGTGCGATTTTCGCGATTGAAAAATAGATGTTCCGCGGCCCGGCGAAACGCCGTCGGCACGACAGGGGAGATGCCGCCCCGGAGCGGAGACGACCGGCGGGGCGGAACGATTGGGAAAGGTCCTGGTCGGGAGAATCCTCACCCCTCGACTCCGGCCCCGTCGCCGATGGAGCAGATGAACGTGGCGGCGTCGATCCCGGTCTGGGACTTGTAGGCAGTTTTGATGCGCTCGGCGTAGGATTCGGCCTGCGCGGTCTCGACGAGATGGATGGAGATGCCGCCGAAGCCGCCGCCGGAAAGGCGCGCGCCGAGGCAGCCGGGGATGGATTTGGAGAGTTCAACGAGGATGTCGAGCTCGGGGCAGCTGTTCTCGAAATTCACGCGGGAGCTCTCATGGCTCTCGTAAAGGAGCTTGCCGAACCCGGCGACGTCGTCCTTCGCCAGGCAGTCGACGGCGCGGAAGACGCGTTCGTCCTCGCCGACGACGTGTTTGGCGCGGAGGTAGTCGATGCGGTCCATGTCGCCCTTGCAGGCTTCGAGGAGTTCGCCGGAGACGTCGCGGAGGGTCTTGATCTCCGGATGGGACTTGCGGATAGCGGCCGTGGCGTTCTCGCAGCTCACGCGGCGCTGATTGTAGGCGGAGTCGACGAGATTGTGCTTCACCATGGAGTTCACCACGACGAAGACGTACCCGGCGGGCATGGCGACGTTCTTCAGGACCTCGACGGTGCGGAAATCGCAGAGGATGAAGGAATCCTTCTTGCCGAAGAGGGAGCTGAACTGGTCGAGGAGGCCGCTGTTGAGCCCGAGGAACTTGTTTTCGACGGCCTGGCCGACCCGCGCCCAGTCGGCGAGGGGGAGTTCGATGCCGTAGATGGTCTTCAGGGCGAACGCGAAGGACATCTCGAGAGCGGCGGAACTGCTCATACCTGCGGAGAGCGGGACCTGGCTGTCCAGGACTGCGTCGAACGCGCCGAACGGGATGCTGCGGCGTTTGAGCTCCACGAGGAGGCCCTTCAGGTAGTTCTTCCAGTCGCCCTTGACCGCGACGTCGACTTCTTTCAGGTCCAGTTCCTGGTCCTGCCCGTGTTCGAAGATGCGGCAGACGGTGCCGTCTGCGGGGCTCATGGCGAAGCAGGTGTGCTGGCCGACCGCGCAGCTGAGGACGAAGCCCTCGTTGTAGTCGGTGTGGTTGCCGAGGATCTCGAGACGGCCGGGGGCGAAGGAGCAGACTGCGGGCTCCTTGCCGTACCGGGCGATGAATTGTTCGCGGACGCTGATGCTCATGGGGGGATTCCTTTCGGGAGCGATTTGAGGACACCTCTATTCATTGGTTTTCGGCGGCTTTTCGCATCCGGACAAATCCCAATTGGTAAGATTTTCGGTGGTTACTTTCAGGTAGCCACGCTCAAATCTTCCTGCATTGTCCTGTTTGCCCGTCTGCTGAAAAACCATCCGATCGAATGAATAGAGATACCCTTGCGTTATTCAGTATAATGCGGTTTGTCGTGATACAGTACCACGCCGCTCCTGAATTGTCAAGCGGGAAACGCGGATTTCGGCGGATTTCGTGCCGGACGGCGCGTCAGTCGCGGTCCACACGGACCCGGGGATCGACCCAGGCGTACGCCACATCGGTCACGAGATTGATGCCGATGAAGAGGATCGCGCCGAGGAGCACGAGAGCCTTCAGCATGGACAGATCGGAGCTGTTCAGGGCGTTCACGCCCTCGTAACCGAGGCCGGGAATGCCGAAGAAGCTCTCGAGCAGGAGACTGCCGGT
The DNA here is from genome assembly GCA_017540385.1 of Lentisphaeria bacterium. Classification (GTDB taxonomy): domain Bacteria; phylum Verrucomicrobiota; class Lentisphaeria; order Victivallales; family UBA1829; genus UBA1732. The sequence continues at coordinate 2,021 of JAFYBD010000166.1, read as the reverse complement.
GAAGAGGAACGGCAGGACGGTCGACGCCCGGGTGATGATCGGCACGAGGGCGTTCCGCAGCAGATGGAGTCCGTAGACGCGCAGGGGCGACGCGCCCTTGGCGGCGGCAGTGCGGACGTATTCCTTGCGGATCTCGTCGAGGAAGACGGTGCGGTAGAACCGGACGCCGCTGCCGGTGCCGGAGACGATGCCGATGATGACCGGGAGCGCCAGACAGCGCGGACTGTCCCAGCCCCAGACCGGGAAGAGATTCAGGTAGTACGCCAGGAACCACTGTCCGAGGATGATGAGCACGAGGTAGCTGATGCTCATCCCGGCGACCGAGAGCACCACGATCAGGCGATCCAGGATGCGGTCCTGAAACGCGCAGGAGATCATCGCGAGGATGATCCCGAGCAGGAGTTCGCCGAAGAAGATCGGGAGCATGATCATGAGGGAGGGCAGCATGCCGCGCCAGAGCTTGCCGCGGATGGACTCGTGCGTGAGGAGCGTGTTCCCGAAGTTGAAGAAGCTGACATACGGGAAATGCGCGGAGAAGGTGACGAGCTCCTTCAGGGAGTCGAGCGCCTGCGAATCGTACCAGGCGCGGTTGGGGCGTTCGAACCCTGCGCGGATCAGGAGGCTGTCGGGGTCGAGACCGGTCACCGCGAGATCGTCCGGGGCGTCGGAGAGTTCGAGCGAGGTCCCCTTCGGCGAGAGGACGAGTTCCAGCCCGGCCACGGTGAAGCGCCCGGTCCCCGACAGGGTCACGCGGATGGCGGATTCGCGGTTCGCGAACTGGCGGTGGAACATGACGGAGCCGAAGCAGGGACGGAGCCCTTCGGGCGTGGTCTCGACGGTTTCGGGGAGCGTCACGCCGGGGAATTCGGAACGGCCGCCGGTGAAGTCGGCGGAGGGATAGCGCTCGGTCACGCGCCAGCGGCCGAAGAACAGCGGCTTGTCGCAGCCCATGGAGTCGCGCATGGCCTCGACGTCGGCGGGCGTGGGATTCTTGCCCAGCAGGACGGCGGTCGGGTCGCCCGCGGAGACGCGGAAGAGCACGAACGTCACGATCATGATCCCGAGCAGGATCCACGCGGAGTAAAGAATTCGCTTGACGATGTACCGTGCCATGTTCCGGGGGCTCCCTGGCGGTTCGTGCTCTTTCCGCTCAGCGGCGCGGGACGGGTTTGCGTCCGAACTCGGCCATCACGGCCTGCAGATCGGCCCAGGCGTCCTTTTTCGCCGGGGGATTGCGCAGGAGGAACGCCGGATGGTAGGTCGGCATGACCCGGATGCCGTCGTAATCGAGCCAGCGGCCCCGGAGCTTCATGATGCCCTTGAGGTTGAAGAGGTACAGCAGGGGGACGGCCCCGAGCAGCACGATGACTTTCGGATTCACCATCGCGATCTGGCGTTTCAGGTACGGCATGCACGCCGCGGCCTCCTCGTCGGAGGGATTGCGGTTCCCCGGAGGACGGCATTTCACGATGTTCGCGATGCACGTCTCCGTGGCGCGGTCGAAGGTCATGGCGGCGATCATGCGCGAGAGGAGTTCGCCTGCCCGGCCGACGAACGGAACGCCGGACGCGTCTTCGTCCGCCCCGGGCCCCTCGCCGATGAACATGAGTTCGGCATGCGGATTGCCGTCGGCGAAAACCATGTGGGTGCGGGTCTTGCCGAGCGGACATTTCATGCAGGAGGCACATTCGGTGCGGAGGGATTCCCATTCGGGCAGGTCGGGAGCGTACGCGGGAACAGCGGAGGGCTGCTGCGGCTGCGGAGCCCGGACGGCCTGCCGGACGGATGCGCCGGAACCGGTGGGGGACGCCGCCGGAACCGGAGACGGCGCGGGTAGTTACGGACCGTTTCTTGTTCAATTCCGGTGCTGTTGAAAATATTACCGATGTTTTGGATGAAATGGAAATAGATCATCAAATGTTTTTCGATGTTAAACCGGACCCGACCCTTGCAACGATAGATGAAGCGCTTACAATGGTAAAAACTTACGAACCGGACGTAATTATCGCGTTGGGCGGCGG
>JAFYBD010000165.1 GCA_017540385.1 Lentisphaeria bacterium | reverse complement strand
GTGCTCCTCGGCGTTGTTGTCGCTGACGGCGCTCATGGCGTAGGCGCGGTTCTGTTCGATGACGCGGAAATGCGGAATGAACTCGTCGAAGACGGCCTTCAGCTGGTCGCGGATCTCGCAATCCTCCATGCTCCAGTTGTTGTAGGCGAGCGCGAGCTTGGCGATGGAGGGACGGGTGACCTTGCGGTTGGAGGTGACGAGGACGACGGTCTCGCCTTCCTCGTTGCGGGTATAGATGGGTTTCGGCAGCTTCTGGCCGAGGAGCAGGGCGGTGAGACGGTCGCTCAGGGAGTCGATCTCGGAGGAGAACTGCTCCTTGTAGGTGTCCTTGGCGCGCTTGAGGGCGCGTTTCTGCTCGGTCTTGGTCATGGTCTGCTGACCGGATTCCTTGGCGTATTCGATGCGGATGTCCATCACGATGCCGCCCTTGCCGCTCGGGACCGTGAGGCTGGAATCCTTCACGTCGGCGGCCTTCTCGCCGAAGATGGCGCGGAGGAGGCGTTCCTCGGGGGCGAGCTCGGTCTCGGACTTCGGGGTGATCTTGCCGACCAGGATGTCGCCGGGTTTGACCTCGGTGCCGAGACGGACGATGCCGTTCATGTCGAGGTTGCGGAGCGCTTCCTCGCCCACGTTCGGCAGGTCGCCGGTGATCTCTTCGTTGCCGAGCTTGGTCTCGCGGCTCTCGACCTCGAACTCGTCGATGTGGAGGCTTGTGTAGACGTCTTCCTTCACCAGGCGTTCGCTCAGCACGATGGCGTCTTCGAAGTTGTATCCGCACCAGGGCATGTAGGCCGCGCGGACATTCTTGCCGAGGGCGAGTTCTGCGCCCTGGGTGGCTGCGCCGTCGGCGATCGGGTCGCCCTTGCGGACTTTCATGCCGGAACGCACGATCGGGACCTGGTTGACGCAGGTGCCGGCGTTGCTGCGGAGGAATTTGATGAGACGGTACGTGGTCGGGTTCTTGTCGGCGGTCTCGCCGACGACCTTGCCGTCGCTGGTGATGACGATATGATCGGCGGAGACTTCCGCCACGATGCCGTCGCGGTCGGCGCACAGAACGGCGCGCGAATCGATGGCGATCTTGCGTTCGAGGCCGGTCCCGACGTACGGGGAATCCGTCGTCATGAGCGGGACGGCCTGGCGCTGCATGTTCGATCCCATCAGGGCGCGGTTGGCGTCGTCGTGCTCGAGGAACGGGATCAGGCCGGCAGCGCCGGAAACGAGCTGTTTCGGGGAGACGTCCATGAGCTGGACCTCCTCGCGCGGATGCTCGGCGGATTCGCCCTGGAACCGGGACATGACAGTGGGATTGACGAAGGTGTGTTCCGGGGTAAGCGGGGCATTGGCCTGCGCGATCACGAACTGCTCTTCCTTGTCGGCCGTCAGGTAGTCGATCTTGTCCGTCACCACGCCGTTCTCGACGCGGGGGTACGGGGTCTCGAGGAATCCGAAATGATTGATGCGCGAATACAGCGACATGGAGGAGATGAGGCCGATGTTCGGACCTTCAGGAGTCTCGATCGGGCAGATGCGTCCGTAGTGGCTGGAGTGAATGTCGCGGACTTCGAATCCGGCGCGGTCGCGGGAAAGACCGCCGGGACCGAGCGCGGAGAGACGGCGCTTGTTGGTCAGTTCGGACAGAGGATTGGTCTGGTCCATGAACTGGGAGAGCTGGTTGCGGGCGAAGAACTCGCGGACGACGCTGATGAAGAGCTTCTGGTTGATGAGCTTGAGCGGCGTCATGACGGTGTCGCTGCTGGTCATCAGGGACATGTGCTCCTTCACGAAACGCTTCGTGCGGAGGAGACCGACGCGGCAGTGGTTCTGGAGGAGTTCGCCCACGGGACGGACGCGGCGTGCGCCGAGGTGGTCGATGTCGTCGGTCTGGCCGCTGCGGCTGTAGAGGTCCATGAGGTACTTGGTGGCCTCGATGAGATCCTCGTGCGTGAGGATGCGGCAGTTCTCGTCGATGTTGAGTCCGAGGTGCTCGTTGATTTTGTAACGGCCGACGAGGCCCAGGTCGTAGCGCTCCTTGTCGAAGAAGAGGTGTTCGAGGAGGGAACGTGCGTTTTCGATGCTCGGCGGATCGCCGGGACGCATGCGCTTGTAGATTTCCTTGAGGGCGGTATCGGTGTTATCCGCGGGATCGCGGGAGAGACAGTTGATGATGAACGATTTTTCGTTCGGGACCCAGGCGAAGTTGGCGGACTTGATTCCGGCTTCGGCCATGGATTTGGCGTGACTCTCGGTCATCTGGATGAACGGATCGACGACCTGGTTCTTGTTGGCGTCGAGGATGGGTTCATAGGTGTAATACTCGGAGAGGTTCTGCGACTTGATGAGCTGGGCGGGCGTCATCTTCTTGACGTCGTACATGAGGCGCACGATGTCTTCGTTGGAGCTGTATCCGAGAGCACGGAAGAAAGTGGTGATGAGGAATTTCCGGCGTTTGCGGTGCCGGTCGAGGAAAATGAAGATGTGACCGTAGATGTCGAACTGGACTTCGAGCCAGGAACCGCGGTCGGGGATGATGCGATAGGAATAGAGGAAACGGCCGGTGGAGTGGCGGCGTTTTTCGAAGCAGATGCCGGGGGAACGGTGGAGCTGGCTGATGATGACGCGTTCCGCGCCGTTGATGACGAAGGATCCGTGGGGGGTCATCATGGGGATTTCGCCCATGTAGACGCTTTCGGTGGTGGCGACTCCCTTGTTGATGAGTTCGAAATTGACGTGGAGGGAGGCGGTGTAGGATTCACCGTCCTTGATGCAGTCGACGATTTCTTTTTTCGGCGTGCCAATGGTATAGGAAAGGAAATTAAGGGTGATGTCACCCCCAAAGCTTTCGACGGGGAAGACTTCCCGGAAGATTCCCTGAAGGCCTTTGTCCTGGCGTTTCTCAGGAGGCGTGTCCAGCTGAAGGAAAGAAGCATACGAATCGAGCTGAATTCCGATAAGGTCCGGAATCTCAAGCACTTCTTCCAGTTTTCCAAAGTTCAATCGGTCAGGCATATTCCACCCTGTTCTTTGTTGAGGAGGCTAAAAAAATCACGGCAGAACCGTCTGCAGCGCAACCCGCGTCGCCCAACGCGGATTTAAACGAGGAAAGGACGGGGGATTCCCGTGAAGGAATCCCGCCGTCGTCAAACGTACTTCAGTCAAAACGAAGTCATTACTTGACTTCGACCTTGGCACCTGCAGCCGTGAGCTGCTCTTTGATCTTGTCGGCTTCTTCCTTGGAAGCGCCTTCTTTGACAGCCTTCGGAGCGGCTTCGACCAGCTCTTTGGCTTCCTTCAGGCCGAGACCCGCGACTTCGCGGACGACCTTGATGACGGCGATCTTGTTGGCGCCGACATCGGAGAGGATGACGTCGAATTCGGTCTTTTCTTCTGCGGGAGCGGCGGCGGCAGCTGCGGGGGCAGCGGCGGCGACGGCGACCGGAGCAGCGGCGGAGACGCCGAGACGATCTTCGAGCGCTTTGACGAGCTTGGAGAGCTCGAGGACGGAGAGTTTTTCAACGTAGGAGATGAACTGTTCCATTTCCTGCGTCACTTCCACGTTAGCCTGTTCAGTCATTGTATGACCTCCATATGAGTTGAATTAAGAGTTTTCTTCGAGTTTGTTTTTGTAAGCGTTGATAACGTTGACGATGCTGGAAGCCTTGGCGTTCAGCACGCGGAC
>JAFYBD010000164.1 GCA_017540385.1 Lentisphaeria bacterium | reverse complement strand
CGCGATAACTATACACCTTCGCGGCGAAAAAAGCAAGCCTTCCCGCGTAAAAAAACGGGTCTGATGCCAGTTTTCTTCGTTTTTGGGCCGAAAAACCGGAAGACGCAATCGTTCCCCGCGGGTTCGCCTCTGTTTTCGCATAGCTGCGCCCCGTAATTTCAATAAGGGTAGGGGGGGGCGAGCCGTCCGGCGAGGTACAGGCTAAGGTGCGCTCCGCGTCCAATCCGCGAAACGCCGTTTTCGAGGGGAACAAGCTCGTTTTCTCCGACGGCATCACGGCCGCCGCTCCCGGCCAGTCGGCGTCCTCTGGCGCGACACGAGGTCATGGCTGTGGGATCATCGCATCCGCCGGGACGCCCGGGGCATTGAGTTCATAGTCAGGCTCCGCGGAGCCGGGCGCGCAGAAACGCGTAGAGCCTCGTCTCCGTGAACCGCATATAGAGCCTGGTGGCCAGGGTGGTCTTGGATTTCAGATCGTAGTTCATGCGTTCGGCCAGATCGCAGAGGTCCTGAAAGAACAAATCCTTCTTACGGTCGTTCAGCAGCAGCGCGATAAACCGGGATCGTTCGCGTCCGGAGAAACGCTTCAGGTCGAAAACATCCGCGAACCGGTGCAGTTCGCCGAGAATCTCCAGCGCCATCATCGTACGCAGACATTTGAAGCAGACCGAGCAATTCTTAGCAGTCGTTCCGGGATTGCCGCAAACATTGAGATACTTCATCACGAGCGGGTCGCGGCAGATCGCCTCGGTTTTCCGCACCCTCGTACATGCCGACCCGCCCGAAACCGCAGAGAACGTCTCCGTGCAGAGATGAGGCAGCAGGAAGTCCTCGATCTTTTCAAGATCGTGGTCCCGTTCCAGTTCGCGGCCCGGGTAGAACATGTCATGGTACGAAATTCCCAGGGACGCGAGGTAATACAGCCTCAGTCTCCTGCTCAGGAACAGCGCCGCGGAGAGGGACGCCAGCGTGGACGTCTGCAGGTGGCCGCTCTGCATGAACGCATGAACATTGGAGTCGACGGACACGAACGGAAGCCCGATATCCTTCGCGTAGCCGCTCAACACTTTCCTGCGTTCGGAAAACTTGTTTTCCAGCCAGGCCAGACGAGCTTTGTCGTGCCCCATGCCATGACTTCCCACGTTGAAGAAAAGCAGGGTATTGACCCGGTCCTCAGGAGGGCCGTGGTAGTCAAGGTAAAACTCCCGGATGGTATGGAAACTGTCTATCCCGCCAGAAAACCCGGTCCCTACGGCGTCTGCGTCCGGATACCCCCGCGAAACAAGACCGCCGACACGGATGTCGACCGGGTGCAGTCTCCAATCCGTGAATGCCTCCAGCATCGGCATCACGTAGTGCCGGACATGAAACAGCAGTTTCCGGGACACGTCGCCCTCCAATACGAGGTCGCACCCGGCGTACATGGCCGTGTAAAGCAGCCCGATCAGGAAACAGTCGCTGCTTGATTCGTCCACAAAATCGCGGTTCGCCGCATCCGTGGAATAAAAACACGTACCGGAGACGCCGCCTGTGACCTGAACGGACAGGGTGACCGCTCCGTTTCCCTCGCTCAGGACCGGTTTGGAAACCCGGATCTGCTGCTGCGATGCAGAAAACAAAACGGCTTCTTCCTGGAACGATGCCGGAGATGTCCCGGCGCCGGCCCCGGCCGGCGTTCCAGGACGCGCCGATACGCCATCGCCCGCCGGGATACTGAAATACCGGCGGAAGAAAGAAAAGGGTGTATGGCGCGGGAACGCGGTTCGATGGAGCATTGTGGCCTCGGCAAGGGACTGAAACATTCAGCGCGCGAGGTCAAGCCCGAACAACAAAAAAGCCGGACGATTCCCCGTACGTGTGCGTGAAGGTCCCGCCAAGAACCTGCTCTCAAAACGAACAGAAAAGCGCCCAGCAAGATACAAAGACACAATGGTCCTCTGCTGGTGTTCTTCATCTTTGAGAGCAAAAGAGCTTTTGTCAAACTTGGCGGGTTTTCACGCACTTTTGCTGAAAAACGGTATGAAATGAGCTTAGGAACAGCTCCCGAGGTACAGGAAACTGTTTCAAACTACAATTTACACGCTCTTGCGGGAAAATCAAGCAGCTTCTCGCATTATATTTGGAAAAAAATAAATATTTCATTTATTGCGATCAACATATCCCGCTCACGGAACGCCTCGCTTCGCCTTGGGAAAACTGTTCCGGTATGCCCGCCGCGACCTGCATGGATGGAACGGAACAGGGGCAAAAGACTTCCTGTCAAGTTGTCATTAACGGTTTTCGGTGGCCGGGAGGTGGAAACGCAGGGTGACGGCTGAGCTCGGGAGAAACAAAGGGAGCATTATGAATGATTCGGAAAAAGGACGTCGATTTGAGGTGGAAATCGGGCAAAACATGACTTTTTTCGAAAAATCTACCATTTTAATCGGTTTCTCGCTTGACAAACGCGGAAAAAAGGTGTATAGTAATTGCATCAGGTGAACGGAATCGCCGTTTGCCTTTTCTTTTTTGCCATATACACTATTCTTTTAGTTGTGTATTTGGTCGGAAGAAAGTAACAACCACGCCGGAACAAATCGCGGTCAGCACGGCCGCGAACCGTACCGGCCCAACCTACAGGTGAAGCGACATTACCATGAAAACCCATTGTACGAGTTTGCGTCTCATGGCCCGCCGCAAGTCGTCTCCGGTCCTCTGAGCGGAACAAGCCGCGACAGGGACACCGCGAAGCCGCATCGGCTCCGACGGATGTGAATCGATCCACAGCAGGGAAACAGCCCGGGCTTCGGGCGCAGCTAACGAACCAGAACATCCCTTTTCCCCACCCCCTTTCGAGAAAGGAAATCAACCATGAACAACAGAAAACATATTCTCGCCGCTCTTCTGACGGCAGGCATCGCAAGCGCGCCGGTTCTGTACGGCCAGGCACAGGAAGAACAGGAAATCCGAACCATCCGTCTCCTCCAGGACGACGGTCAGGTCAATATCGTCAGCAAAGTCTACGAACTCAAATACCTCAAGGCGACCGACATCCGTCCGTTCATCGAGGCCGCGGTCAAACGCTACAGCGTCGCGTCCAAAGTCGACCGGGTGAACTACTCGAAGGCAAAGAGGCAGATGATCCTGGTTTCGACCGGCGAGGACTTCATCCCGTACGTGGACGAGCTGGTCGCCGGGCTTGACCAGCCGGGCAAGGAAGAGAACGGCACCATCATCAAAGGAACCGGCATCACGACAATCACTTACCATCCCAGCTACCGCGCCGCGGAAGACATCGTGCGCCTCATCAACGAAGGCACGATGAAAACGCCCGAGGGCCGCGCCTATCTGAACAAGGACACCAACACGATCTACTGGAAGGACGACGAACAGGCCGCGCAGGCGATTCTCGCGTGGGTGAAATACCTCGACCGTCCCGTGCCCCAGGTCAATCTGCGCCTCAACTACTACGAAATCCGCGAAAGCGATCTGCGCGACGTCGGGCTGGATTACCTCGCCTGGAAAAACGGTCCCGGCCTGGACCTCTTCTCCGCCGGATACAGCGCCGGAAAAGTGTTCTCCACCGAATCCGTCCTCAAATTGATCAGCGGCGCGGCGAAATTCGCCGACATCACCAAGCATTTCACCACTTCGTGGGGCTACGGTGCGTTCTTCACGGCTCCGCAGTTCGACCTGAGCTTCGTCCGCGTGCTCCAGCAGTCCGGCAACGCGAAACTTGCGGCGCATGCCGACCTCACGTTCGTGAACACGCCGGTCTACGACCTGGAATCTCTGAACACGCATCTGCCGAAGATCTACACCGCCACGCTCACGCCCGGCTACGAGAACATCACCAAGGATTCCGACGACCGCACGCACATCGTGAAGGGCGCGGACAGCAAGCTGACGCTCTCGGTCATCAACCCGGTGATCTGCTTCGGCGCGTCGCAGGACGACGTCGCCGCGAACGGCCAGATACCGTCCTCGGAGGAATTCTACGCGGCGGACAACGGCGGCGTGGTCTTCGCCTACAATCTGCTTTCCGAGACCGTGACCGAACGCAGCAACCGCGGCGACGAACTCGGCAATACAAGCACCGTTTCCGGTGAGCTCACGCTCGGATTCAAGACCGAAAAACTGCTGGCGACCTATGTTCGCGAACAGGACGTGGAACAGACCGTCGGCATCCCGTTCCTCGTGCGGATCCCCGTGCTGAAATATCTCTTCGGCACCACGACCACCATCAAGGAAAAGACCTACGTCATCGTGACCGGCGAAGCGAACCTGGTGCATCCGAACGGCGAAACGCCCGTTCCGGTCAGCCGCGAAGTGGCAGCCGCTCCCGTCGAGCCCGGCGGAGCGAACCTGGTGCATCCGAACGACGAAACGTCCGACCCGGTCGGCCGTGAAGTGGCAGCCAATCTCTAATGTATGAAAGGAACATGAGCCATGAACAACATCAAGACCTTTATTGCAATCCTCGCGGCGGCTTCCATCCCCGCGTTCGCCGAAGAAATCGACCTCGTCCCGCATCAGATCCCCGGCGCCTACAAGAGCGACGGAAACAACTTCCCGAGCGCCGGTTACGGCAGCAGCACGGTCCAGACCCAGCTGCGCGTGGACGTGAAGGAATCGGAGGGGGCGGTCCGTTTCGTCCGGACCAACACCGACCCGTTCGTCATCACGAAGCTCTACACGCTGAAACACGCCAGACCGTACGCGCTCCGCGGCTATCTGCTGAGCGTGGTGCAGGGCGTGAAGGTCATCGGCAATCCGGTCCAGGTGGACGCGGTGGAGTTCAACGACGGACGCGGCGTCCTGCTGGTCTCCGCCGAGGACTACCGTTTCGAAAACGCCGGTAACGGCGAGAGCATCGACGAGATCATCGAACGCCTGGACCAGCCCGGAATCGCGTACTCCTCGGGACGCCCGAAATACATCTATTTCCCGAAGGTGAACGCCGCGGCGAACCTGAAGGAAATGCTGCTGAACGTCGGCGCCCATGCCCGCAACGACTTCGTCGAGTTCACCGGCGGCACGGACGCGCTCACGGTGGACGGCGGACTGAACGCGCTGTTCATCGCAGCGCCGAACTGGAGTCTCGCCAGCATCAAGGAACAGCTGGAGCAGTACGACCGGCCGATGCCGGAAATCCGCCTCGAATACCAGCTCATCGAGCTCAGCACGGAAAACGACGACAAGCTCGGCGTGGACTTCCAGAGCTGGAAGAACAACGACGGCGTCGACTTCTTCTCCGCAGGCGGACGCTACCGCAACAACTGGGCGAGCACGTTCGCGGGCGGGATCGACGGTTCCCACTCCAGCCGTACCGACTTCTTCAACTTCAACCCGAAATGGAACTCGGAATACTTCGATTTCCTGACCTCCACTGGACGGGCGAAAGTCCTCACGCAGGGTGTCATCACGGCGAAGAACCGCCGCCAGTCGACCATTTCGGTCGGAACCGGGCTCTTCTATGAAAAGCAGACGCCCATTCCCGACACCACGATCAACGACAAGATCCCCGGCAAGCACGAGAAACTGCCCGACGAGGCGAATCTCGCCGTCCATCACGGCAACACGCAGACCACGACCGCCGCGAACGGATTCCGGTTCGAGCTGGACGTGACGCCGGTCGTCACCGGGAAGGCCTCCATCCTGCCGATCAAGGTCTCCGGCACGAGTCTGCTCGGCTGGAACAGCGACGGTTCCCCGCGCCTGAACAAATCCGAGTTCGAAACCGAGGTCCACATCGGAAACGAGGGAAAGGATTTCGTGATCGGCGGCATCAAGCGGACCAACGTGATCCGCAGCGTCTCCGGCATCCCGTTCCTGAAGGACATCCCCATCCTCGGCTGGGCGCTCTCCTCCGAAACGGAAACGACCCGCACGTCCGAACTGGTGTTGATCGCCCGGGCGGAACTCTCCGGTCCGTTCGACACCGCGCCGGAGATCGTCCGCAATGACATCTCCCAGGTCGTCGACAAGGTCTCGTACGCCGCGGAACACCCGATCACCAACCTCGGTTTCCAGCAGCTGATCCTTGACGGCGACGACTCGCTCGACGACGGCAAGGCCGGCGAACCCGAAGTCGTCGAGCCGGAAGAGAATCCCGCGCCCGACACGACCGGCATCCCCGGAT
>JAFYBD010000163.1 GCA_017540385.1 Lentisphaeria bacterium | reverse complement strand
CGTCCTGACGCACAAGACCAAGGCCGCCGAGCGCAAGGATTTCCTCGACCGGTTCCGCTCCGGCGAATACCCCGTGCTCGTGACCAGCAAGGTGCTGAACGAGGGCGTGGACGTGCCCGAGGCGAACATCGGCATCGTCGTCTCCGGCAGCGGCTGCACCCGCGAACACGTCCAGCGTCTCGGCCGCATCCTCCGCCGCGCCGAGGGCAAGGAGGCCGTCCTGTACGAACTCGTGAGCGACGGCACCAGCGAAATGAACGTGAGCGACCGCCGCCGTCAGAACAGCGCGTACTCCAGGAGACGCCGCCCATGCTGACCAAAGACCTCATCCGCGCGCGCCTGTCCGGCGACTATGTGAAGCCGCAGTTCGTCAGCCCCGACGACCCGGAGATCGCGCGTTATGCCGGCGAACTCGTGCTGCTCTACGCCGACGGCGAGGGCTCTTCCGCCGCAGAACTCGACGAATCCGCAGCCGCGCTCGCGCTCTCGCTCCCGGACAAGAAACTCGCCGCCGGACTTCACAAGATCGTCCGCGACCGGGCGCAGTTCTCCCCTCCGGCCGAATGTGACTACCCTGCCGTCCGCGCCGAACTCTTCCGGGCCGCGGCCGCGCTGATCCGTTCGGGCAGGGCCCCGGAGTCGCTCGAGGACGTCCGGACTGCCGTTTTCGCCTCGGCTCCCGCAGCGGCTCCCCTCGCGCCCGGCGTGTATTGCGACCTGCCGGAGTGCGAACGCCTCCTGCCGATGAAAAAGATGCTCGTCCGCGAGGTCCCGGAGCGGTACAACGTCTCCCTCGTGCAGTCGCTCCTGCTCTTCTCCTCGAAGCTCGCCGTGACGGTCCCGGCGCGCGAGGACCCCGCCGCCCTCCGCAGGCTCTTCAAGTACATGAAATTCTTCAGGCTGCTCTTCTCCGCCGAAATGAACTCCGGCGACTCCATCGTCCTGACGTTCGACGGCCCGGCGAGCGTGCTGGAGCACAGCGCCAAATACGGCCTCCAGATCGCGAGTTTCTTCCCCGCCGTCTGCCTGCTGCCGCACTGGAGCGTCGCAGCCGAGGTCGAGTGGAAGGGCCGCCCGCGCAAGCTCCGGCTGGACGAATCCTCGGGGCTCGTGAGCCATTACTCGAACTTCACGGCGTACCAGCCGGAGGAGATACGGATGTTCTCCGGCCTCTTCCGTTCCACGCAGACGCGCTGGACGCTCGACGACATGCCCGGCTGGATCCCGCTCGGCGGGCAGAAACTGCTGTTCCCCGACTTCGTGTTCCGGTCCGAATCCGGCGCGGAGTACCCGATGGAGCTTTTCCACCGCTGGCATTCGGCGCAGCTGGAACAGCGTCTCGCGTGGTGTGAGGCGAATCCCGTGCGCGGTCTCCTGCTGGGCGTGGACCGGTCGCTGCTGAAGAAGGACGGCGTGCTGAAGGAACGCCTCGACGCGAGCGGGTATTTCCGGACGCACGGCCTGCTGTTCCGCGACTTCCCCGGCGTGGAGAATGTCTGCGAACTGCTCGATTCCCTCGCCTGAACCCTCATTTCCCCCTCATCGGAACACAAAAAATGCGGAACCGCGATCGCTCGCGGTCCCGCGGATGGACTTGTCCTGACGCTCAGGAACGGATCACCGACAGGATCTCGTCGCGTTTGGCCTCCATCGTGGCTTTGTCCTTGGCCTCGACGATGAGGCGGAGGAGCGGCTCGGTGTTGGACGCGCGGACGTTGAACCACCAGTCGGAGTATTCCACGCTGATCCCGTCGAGCTCGAACATGCGGCCGTCTGCATACTTGGCGCGGATCTTGTCGAGGATGGCCTTCACGTCGGCGACCTTGGAGTTGATCTCGCCGCTCTGGCTGTATTTCTTGAGGGGCTTCACGAGCTCGCTGACGGGCTTGCCGGACTTGCAGATCAGGTTTGCGAGCTTGATGATGGCGAGTCCCTGGGACTCCGCCACGTAGTTCTCGCGGAAATAATAGTGGCCGGAGAGCTCGCCTGCCATGACGGCGTTCTCCTTGCGCATCTGGTTCTTGATGAAGGCGTGGCCCACGCGGGACATGCTGGGCTTGCCGCCGTGGTCGCGGATGGCTTCGCGGACGGCCCAGCTGCTGCGCAGGTCGTACAGGATCGTGGCGCGGCCGCAGCCGGGTTCGCCGAGGATGTCCATGGCGATGAGGGCGGTGAAGAGGTCCATCGGGATGATCTCGCCCTTGTCGTCGATGAATCCGCAGCGGTCGGCGTCGCCGTCGAACGCCGCGCCGAAGTCGGCTCCGACCTCGACGACTTTCTTGCGGATGGCGTCGAGCGTGTTGAGCTGGAGCGGGTTCGCGAGGTGGTTCGGGAACGTGCCGTCGAGCGTGTCGTAGAGCGGGACGACCTCGAAGAAATCCTTGATGCCGGCGAATTCGTAGAGCCCCATGGCGTTCGCGTAGTCGACCACAACCTTCAACTTGCGGTCCATGCGGGCGTAGGAACGCAGGAAGCGGGTGTATTCGGGGGCGATGTCGTACTTCGTGACCTTGCCGGGGACGGGGGCGTCGGCGAACTTGTTCGCCTCGACGAGCATCTGGATGTCGGCGATGCCGGTGTCGCCGCTGATGGGCACGGCCTGCGCCTTGCAGAGCTTGAAGCCATTCCATTCGCCGGGGTTGTGCGAGGCGGTGATCATGACGCTGCCGTCGGCCTGCAGGAAGCCGTTCGCGTGGTAGGACATCGGGGTGGAGCAGAGCCCCAGGTCGATCACGTCGGCGCCCTGACGGGTGATGCCGCGGGTGAGGCCCTCGAAGAGAGGCTGCGAATGGGGACGCATGTCGCGGCCGACGACGATCTTCTTCGCATTCGTGAAGACCACGAACGCCCGGCCGATCTTTTCCGCGAGGTCGGCGTCGATTTGTTCCGGGTAGATGCCGCGGATGTCATAGGCCTTGAAAATTCCAGACATGGTCGTACTCCTTGAAGATAGGTTGTCGCACGGCGGACGAGTCCGGAATCCCCCCGCCTGGAGCAGGGGATGCTTCCTCCGTGCCTTTTGGTTAAATCCATTAAACATAACACCGGAACCCCGGAAAGTCAACCGGAAAATGAAAAAAAGACGCGAGAAAAGGGGCAATCCGGCGAGATTTTTCCGAAACTATGGCGAAACAATCTTGATTTTAACGCATTTTCAGTGTATATTAAATGGATTTATCCGTACGAAAAAACCAACCTTTCCGATAACCACAACCTAACCATGGGGAAACCACAAATGAAAGAACTCAATGCCGCACCCAACGCGCCGAAGCTGGTCGCATGGGTGAAAGAATGGGCCACCCTCTGCGAACCCGACGCCCTCTACTGGTGCGACGGCTCCCGCGAAGAGTATGACCGTCTCTGCAACGAAATGGTCGAATCCGGTCTCGCGATCCGCCTGAACCCGGTGAAGCGCCCGAACTGCCTGCTCTTCCGCTCCGATCCGTCCGACGTCGCCCGCGTCGAAGCCCGCACCTTCATCGCCGCGAAGACGAAAGAAGAAGCCGGCCCGACCAACAACTGGATCGATCCCGTCGAGCTGAAGAAGACCCTCCGCGGCCTCTACAAGGGCTGCATGCACGGCCGCACCATGTACGTCATCCCGTTCTCCATGGGCCCCGTCGGCTCCCCGATCGCGAAGATCGGCGTCGAGATCACCGACTCCCCGTACGTCGTGGCGAACATGGAGATCATGACCCGCGTCGGCACGAAGGTCCTCGAAGTCCTCAAAGACGGCGAGTTCGTCCCCTGCATCCACTCCGTCGGCAAGCCGCTTGAAAACGGCGCCAGCGACAACGGCGTCTGGCCGTGCGCCCCGCTCGACAAGAAGTATATCGCGCAGTTCCCCGAGACCCGCGAAATCTGGTCCTACGGCAGCGGTTACGGCGGAAACGCCCTCCTCGGCAAGAAGTGCCTCGCCCTCCGCATCGCGTCCGTCCAGGCCCGCGACGAGGGCTGGATGGCCGAGCACATGCTCATCCTGAAGCTCACGCGCGAATCCGACGGCAAAGTCAAATACATCACCGGCGCGTTCCCGTCCGCCTGCGGCAAGACCAACCTCGCCATGCTCATCCCGACCATCCCCGGCTGGAAAGTCGAGACCGTCGGCGACGACATCTCCTGGATGAAGTTCGGCGCGGACGGCCAGCTCTACGCCATCAACCCGGAAGCCGGTTTCTTCGGCGTCGCCCCGGGCACCAGCATGCAGTCCAACCCGAACGCCATGCTCTCCTGCGCCAAGGACACCATCTTCACGAACGTCGCCCTCACGGACGACGGTGACGTGTGGTGGGAAGGCATCGGCTACGACGCTCCCGCGCACCTCATCGACTGGAAGGGCCAGGATTGGAAGCCCGGTCAGGTCGACGCCGACGGCAAGCCCGTCAAGGCCGCTCACCCGAACGCCCGCTTCACCGCCCGCGCCTGCAACTGCCCGGCCATCGCTTCCAACTGGGAAGATCCTGCCGGCGTGCCCATCGCGGCATTCCTCTTCGGCGGCCGTCGTCCCAGCACGCTCCCGCTCGTCTACCAGTCCAAGAACTGGGAACACGGCGTCTTCATCGGCTCCACGGTCGGTTCCGAAGTGACCGCCGCCGCCCTCGACGTGAAGGCCGGCACCGTCCGCCGCGACCCGTTCGCCATGCTGCCCTTCTGCGGCTACAACATGGGCGACTACTTCAAACACTGGCTCGAGATCGGCAAGAAGGAAGGCGCGAAGCTTCCGAAGATCTTCTGCGTGAACTGGTTCCGCAAGACCGCCGACGGCAAGTGGCTCTGGCCCGGCTACGGCGACAACAGCCGCGTCCTGAAATGGATCTTCGAGCGCTGCGACGGCGAAGGCAAGGCCGACGAGACCCCGATCGGATACGTCCCCGCCATTGACGCCATCGATCGCACCGGCACCAACGTCACCGAGGACGACATGAAGCAGCTCCTCGCCATCGACAAGGAAGGCTGGAAGAAGGAACTCGAGACCATCTCCGAGCACTATGCCAAGTTCGACCGTCTCCCGGCCGAGCTCGAAGCGCAGCGCAAGGCCCTCGAAGAACGCTTCAGCAAGTAATCAAGCGCAGCAGGGAATCGCGGCTCCGAGCCGCGTTTCCCCGCACGCCTGTCATGGAACCGGTGCCAAGCCGTCATGCGGCCGCCCCGGTTCTTTTTTCTTTTATCCGCACGGCGGAACCGTGAATACGCGAAAGGAATGGAATCATGTCAGAGGCTAACGAACCGAAACTCCGCAGCGAACTCGCCCCGGAAACCTGCTGGGACCTCACGAAGATCTATGCGACCGACGAGGAATGGGAGGAGGCGTTCCGTTCGCTGGACGCCATGCTGGAGGAGCATCAGGCCTGCCGCGGCCATCTGGCCGATTCCCCCGAGGCGCTGAAGCACGCGCTCGAGACCGGCGACCGACTGGGGCTGCTCCTCGAGACGCTCTATTCCTACGCGCATCTCAAATCCGACGAGGACCTCTCCAACGGCAAAAACGCCGGCCGGCGCGACCGCATCGCGGCGCGTTATGCCGAGATCGAGGGCGAGACTTCCTGGTTCGACCCCGAACTCCTCGCCATTCCCGAGGCCCGCTTCCGCGAGCTCATGGATTCCCCCGTGCTGGCGTTCTACCGCCGCACGCTCGAGGACACCGAGCGCCAGCGTCCCCACACGCTGTCCGAACCCGAGGAACGCATCCTCGGGCTCGCCTCCGACGTCTTCTCCACCGGCAACCACGCGTTCTGCAAGCTGAACGACGCCGACCTGCGGTTCCCGCACATCAAGGACGAGAAGGGCAACGACGTGGAGATCACGCACGGGAACTACATCAAGTACCTCGAGAACGCCGACCGCCGGGTGCGCCGGGACGCGTTCGACGCGTGCTACAAGACATATTCGTCGTTCGCGAACACCATCGCGGCCCTGCTCGACGGTACCGTGAAGGCCGGGGTCCTCGAGGCGAAGCTCCGGCATTTCCCGTCTGCCCGCGCGGCTTCGCTCTTCCCGGATCACGTGCCGGAATCCATGTACGACGGCCTGATCGACGCCGTGCGCGCGAAGCTCCCGCTCCTGCACCGGTATTTCGAGCTCCGACGCCGCGTGCTGAAGCTCGAGAAGCTCGAGCTCTTCGACCTCGTGACGCCGCTCGTGCGTCCGGCGAAGGCGATGTACAGCTGGGAGGAGGGCTGCGACCTGGTCCGTCAGGCCGTGAAAGTCTACGGCGACGAATACTGCGACGCGCTCGAGCACGCCTTCACCGACCGCTGGATCGACGTCTACGAGTGCCGCGGCAAGACCTCCGGGGCGTATTCCGGCGGATGCTACCGCAAGCCGCCGTACGTGCTGCTGAACTACACCGGCACGCTGGACAGCGTCTCCACGCTCGCCCACGAGCTGGGCCACTCCATGCACTCCTACCTCTCCGACCGGGCGCAGGATTACCACTACGCCGGCTACTGCCTCTTCGCCGCCGAAGTCGCGTCCACGACCAACGAGCTCCTGCTGAACCACTACCTGCTGGAGCACGCGCAGGACGACAATCTGCGCGCCTATCTGCTGACCCACCTGCTCGACCTCATCCGCGGCACGGTGTTCCGCCAGACCCAGTTCGCCGAGTACGAACGCGACATCTACGCGATGAGCGAGTCCGGGGAGCCGCTGACGGCCGAAGCCCTGAGCGACCATTACTACGAGCTGAACGGGGTCTACTTCGGCCCGGACGTGAAGAACAACGAGCCCATCCGCTTCGAATGGGCGCGCATCCCGCATTTCCACTACAATTTCTACGTCTACAAGTACGCCACCGGGCTCTCCGCGGCCGCCAAGCTCTCCGCCGACATCCTCGCGGGCAATCCCGCCCCGGCGCTGAGATTCTTGAAGTCCGGCGACACGCGCGACGTGCTGGACCTGCTCCGGGACGCCGGTGCGGATTTCAATACGCCGGAACCGGTGAACGCCGCGATGAAGCTCTTCGAAGATTCGCTGAACCGGCTGGAGCAGATCGTAGGCTGACGCTCAGTCGAGCGTGACGAGATTGTATTTCCTGCTGCCGAGGCCGATCTTTTCGGCGTAGGCGAGCTGTTCCGCGCCCCGGAATTTCTTTCCCGCCTTTGCCGCGGCGTCCCAGCACGCCGTGTCGATCGCCACCGGGTCGAACGAAGCGAAGACGCCGATGTCGCGGATGCAGGTCGTCATCGGCCTGGGCTCGCAGTCGCAGCCCCGCGTGACGTTCACGGCGAACGTGATGTACATATGGCGTTTGCCGTGGTGGGAGGCGTAAGCATATTCCACGAGTTTCTCGCGGAAGAGCCGTCCCCCGAAGAGCGCATGTCTGAGTCCGGCAAAGGACAGGATGGAGACCGCGTGGTGGGGGCAGATGGAGAAGCACGCCCCGCAGCCGATGCACTTGTCGTGGTCGATGGAGGGATGCTCGCCGATGGTGATCGCGCCCTCGTTGCAGCGCGTCGTGCACAGTTTGCAGCGTTTGCATTTCCACGCCCGGATGGTCGGCTTCACGTTCAGGTGCATCGCCATCTTGCCGCCCTTGGCCGCGAATCCCATCGAGAGCTGTTTGATCGCGCCGCCGAACCCGGCGAGTCCGTGCCCTTTGAAATGCGACAGGACGAGCACCTGGTCCGCCTCGGCCAGGGCTTTCGCGATGCTGGCGGATTCGAAATGCTTCAGGTGGACCGGGACCGACACGGACTCCTCGCCGCGCGCGCCGTCGGCGATGACGGCCGGGATGCGCGTGAAACCGTGTTTCGCTGCGAGCGCGAGGTGTTTCTCGCGGGAGAACCGTTCGCCGCCGTAGAGCACGCTGGTCTCCACGAAATGACACGCGGAGCCCTGTGCCTGAACGTAGTCGATGATCCCGTCGTAGATCTCCGGTTTCAGGTACGTTCGGTTGCCTTTCTCCCCGAAATGGACTTTCAGCGGCAGGTCGGGCGGCAGATTCGCGCCGCTTTTTTCCAGCAGGGTTCGGAGGAGACGGACCGCGGCCTGGCTGAGCCCCGCGGTGCCTGCGGCGGGATCGTACGGGATGAAATAGACGTCGGACATGGCGATATTTGATACTTTTGCGAAATGATTGCAAGGTGTAAAAAAACACTGGAACGCCATACAATATAACCTCAAAAAGAAAAAAAACAAAGAAAATGTCTGACAGAATGCCAAAAAAAACTTGTATTTTATGGAACAGGGGCTAAATTATTGCAAAGAACTATCCATATTTTATCTATGCGTGAGCGTTGGATTCCCGCCCCCCGAAGAGTTTCCAGTCCCGGGGCGGAGCCCGATGCCCCGGAACAGTTTCGACCATCCAATCATTTGCAGCCGGAGAACGAATGACTCATATACGATGTCTGCTGATACGGGTCCTGGTCATGGGCATGATCTGCTTCATGGCGATGGCCTCGGCATTCGCGCAGGAAGTGCGCGGTTTCACCGACGATCCGAACCGGAATGTCCGGACGGTCCTGCTGCTGACGTCCTACCCCGTGGCCGACATTGTGACGAACGAATTCTTCGATTCCTTCCGCAGGGGCATTCGCGAGCTCAATCTGCCGGTCGACTGCCACGTCGTGGAGCTGAACGCCTCCGTGAAGGGCGCCCGCGACCTGATGGACAACACGTTCGAGCGCCTGATCCCCCGGCTGAACGAGGGGCTGTACTCCGCCATCGTGACCGTGAACTACGACGCGGCAAACGTGGTCATGCGCCATTACGAGGAGTTCCCCCGCTCGGTTCCGGTCATCTTCACATCACTGGGACGCGTGCCGGAGAACCTGAAGCGGGATTACCCGAACTCCACGGCCATCAGCATTGCCGACGACACGCCCGGCACGGTCGACCTGGGCCTGAAGCTCTTCCCCGAGGCGCAGAACCTCGTGTTCGTGGCGGACGACACCTCGCTGTCCGAGAAGACCATGAACGAGATCATGGACAAGTGCAAGTTGCTTTATCCCAAGCTGGACTACACCTGGCTCCCCGCCATGACCGACAAGCGCGAGATCCAGCGCCGCCTGGACAAGCTCTCCCCCGAGACTCTGATCCTCTTCTTCCCCAGCCATGACTACGCAAACGGCCATAACGAGACCCTGAACGCTTACGTGCGGAACGTCGGGTTCGACACGCGGTTCCCCTGCCTCGCACTCGACGATTCCCTCCTCGGGAACGGCGTCGTCGGCGGCTGCCTGATCGAGACGTCGAAGACCGGCCACGAGGCCGCGCGAATGGTCGCCCAGGTCCTGAACGCCGGGAGCGCGCAGCGCATCGCCGAGCGTGAGATCACTCCCGTCAGGATCGTGGACTATACCAAGTTCAGGAGCTACGACAAGACGTTCTCCGGCCGGATACCGCTCGGCGTCCGCGTCATCAACAAGCCGGAGACGATCTGGACCCGCCACTGGCAGGCCATCCTCGTGGCCATCCTCGTGATCATCCTCATCACGGCCCTGCAGATCCTGTCGTTCAACTGGATCCGCCGCAGACTCCGCCTGAACCGCAGCATGCTCTATTCGCTGCCCGGCAGCGTGATGGTGCTGAACCGCGCGGAGACCATCCTCTTCGCCTCCTGGATCAAGGAATCCGCCCTCGGACGCGATCGCAGACAGAAGAAACTCGAACAGCTCCCCGGAATCGACTACCCGAAACTTTCCCAGATCGTCCACGACGTGTTCCAGACCGGCCGGCAGACCATCATCGAATACAACTACGAGGACAACCACCGTGCCATCTCGTTCGCGCCGCTCGCGCACGGCATCTTCGGGCAGGACGCCGTGATCTGCTTCTCGCTGGACAATACCGAGCTGCAGAACGCCCGGAAAGAAGCCGAGAAGTACGCCGCCGAACTCAAGAAGAACACGAGGATGTGGGACATCCTCATCAACTTCCTCCCCATTCACATCTTCGCCAAGGACATCGACGACGAGTTCCGCTACGTCTTCAACAACCGCACACGCTGCAGATTCTACGGGGTCGGCGAGAACGAACTCAACGGCAAGACGGACTTCGATTTCCTGCCTGCCGAGTTCGCGGCGCGGATGCGCAGGGAGGACGAGGAGCTCGTCGCGAATCCGGACATCCTCCAGCAGGAACGCAGTGTGGACATGCAGTCGCGCGATGGCCGCGTCCATCATCTGCGCAGCATCCAGCGTCTCTTCACGGACGCAGACGGCACGCGCCTGCTGCTTGGCACCTCCATGGACATCACCGAGCTGGAAGAGGTCCGCATCCAGATGCAGCAGCTGAACGCCAAGCTCCAGGAACTGCTGGAGCAGCACTCGGTCCTGCTCGACAACATGCCGTCGTTCGTCGTCACGAAGGACATCGACAACGATTTCCGCATCATCTCCTGCAACGACGCCTGCCTCAAATTCGTCAATCTGCCTCCCGAATCCGTCATCGGCAAAACCGACTTCGACATCCTGCAGTTCCGTGAGGACGCCGAAGCCATGCACGCGGCCGATCTCCATGCCGTCCAGGTCCTCCAGAACCGCCCCGAATACCATTCCACGGGCCGTTTCCACGACACAAAGGGACGCGTCCGCATCGGCAAGTTCTACCGCAAGCTCATCCACACCTCGGACAACCGCCAGGTGCTCTTCATCCTCTTCTCCGACGTCACCGACCTCGAAAACGCCAAGCGCGAAGCCGAGGAGAACGCCGACCGCTTCCTCCTCACCCTGCGGTCCATCGGCGACGGCGTCATCACCACCGATCACGAGGGCGTCGTCACGCTGCTCAACCCGAACGCGGAAAAGATGCTCGACTGCAAGCAGGCGCAGGCGCTCGGCAAGCCTCATTCGGAGTTCTTCAGGATCGTCAGGATGGAGGACGGTCTCCCCGCGCCGTCGCCGCTGAAGGAGGCGCTCGGCACCGGCCGCGTCGTCGAGGGCGAGGACCAGACGGTCCTGATCTCCGCCAAGGGCGTTCGCTACATCATCTCCTCCAGCGCCGCTCCGATCCGGACACGCTCCGGCGAGATCGCAGGCGCCATCCTGGTCTTCCGCGACGTCACGGAGGAGTACAACAAGCGCGAAGAACTCCGCCGCACCATGACGGACCTCGAAACCGCGTCCGACATGGCGCGCCTGGCGTCGTTCCATTTCGAGATCGAATCTCGCAAACGCACCGGTTCCAACCTCATTCGCGAAATCTGGCCCGAGGACGAGAACGGCGAAGCGCTCGTCGAGGAAAAATGGGTTCACCCGGACGATCTGCCGCTCTTCAAGCGGACCATGGCCGAACTGATCGCGAAGAACAGGCCGAACGAGGCCGTCCAGTTCTCCTTCCGCGTCGTCCCCGCCCCCGACGACATCCGCTACTACCGCATGAACGTCATGCTCGACCTGAGCAATCCCGGCGCAGCCAGGGTGACCGGCATCATCCAGGACGTGACCGAACTCACGCTGAGCATGCTGAAACTGAAAGACGCGCAGGCGCTGTGGGACGCCGCCATCAACGCCATCCCGATCATGTTCACGGTGAAGGATGCCGACGACGACTACCGCTATCTGCTGTGCAACAACGCGTTCTCCCAGGTCTTCGATCTTTCGTCCGACGAGATCATCGGCAAGACAGACCAGGAAATCTTCCACGACGATCAGATCCTCGGCTTCGCCGACATCATCAACCAGCCGACCATCGGGACCAACGGCGGCACCCGGGAGATCGAGGGCGAGCTCCGCATCGGAAACGGCCAGCGCCGTTTCATCCGGACCGTCCTGCGCACGCTCGAGGACGCCAGCGGACGCCGTCTGCTGCTCGCGGCGTCCAGCGACGTCACGGACATGCGCCACCTCATCATGAACCAGAAGGCGGTCTACGGGATCCTCGAGTCCATCCTCAGCGAGAACGATTTCGACGATTGCATCGCGCGGACCATCACGGATGTCTGCGAACTCCTCGGCGCCAGCCGCGCATGCCTGCTGCAGCATCAGGACGATGGCACGCGCGCCCATTGCATCGCCGAATACGTCGCCCCCGGCCACGATTCCATCAAGTTCCTCGGCAAGACCCGCAACCGCGTCCGGAACGTGCTGGACCGCACCGAGGACAACCGCACGTTCGTCTGCAACGATGCGCGCTCCATCGACTGGTCGCGCATCAATGCGGAGGACTGGGAGAGGGCGGCCAAGGCCATCGACCTCCGCGCGATCTTCCTCTCGAACATCGTCTTCAACGGCGAGATCTGGGGCACCATGGGATTCAATTTCGAGGGCGTCGACCACACGTTTACAGCGGACGATGAGACGCTGCTGCGCTCCACGGTCCACATGATCGAGCTCATCCTCGCCCGCAAGCAGGCCCGCGACCTCATCATGGACGCGCTGGAACGCGCCCAGGCCGCGGACAAGGCGAAGAGCTTCTTCATCGCCAGCGTGAGTCACGAGATCCGTACGCCGCTGAACTCCGTGATCGGGTTCGCCGAACTCCTCCGCGAGGGCGGCGTCTCCCCGACGCAGCAGAACGAATACCTGGACGCGATCGCATCCTCGGCCAACGCCCTGCTGATGCTCATCAACGACGTGCTCGACCTGTCCAAGCTCGAAGCGAACCAGATGCAGATCATCACCGCGTTCACCGACTTCAAGGCGCTCTGCCGCGAGGTCATGCTCATCTTCACGTTCCGCGCCCAGGAGAACGGCAACAAGCTCGTTTCCAACGTGCCGGAAGACCTCCCGGAACTCGACGTCGACAACATCCGCATCCGCCAGATCCTCATCAACCTCCTCGGCAACGCCGTCAAATTCACCAAGAAGGGCACCATCACGCTGACCGTGAAGTTCACGCCCGACGCCGACGGCGACACAGGCTCGCTCTACTTCGGCGTCAGCGACACCGGCATCGGCATCTCCGAGGAAGACCAGAAGAAGCTCATGGAGCCGTTCGTCCAGCTGTCGAAACTGCGCGGCACCAATGCCGTCAACAACGGAACCGGCCTCGGCCTCTCCATCTCCAAGCGCCTCGCCGTCTGCATGAACGGCAGCCTCAACTGCACCAGCGCCGTCGGAGAGGGCAGTACGTTCTACGTCACGCTGAACGCGGTGCGTTACCGCGAACCCGCGCAGGTCGCGGAGGCGGCCCCGGCGGAACCGGCCGCGAAGGCCAAGCCCGAACGCGACATCTCCAAGCTTCGCATCATGGTCGTCGACGACGTGCCGATGAACCTCCGCGTCGTGAAGGCCATCTTCAACAAGATCGGCGTGAAGAACGTCGTGACGATGGGCTCCGGCCGCGAAGCGCTCCACTACCTCGAAAAGGACCTCGTCGACATCATCCTGTCCGACATGTGGATGCCCGAGATGAACGGCGCAGAGTTCTCCGCGGCCGTGAAGAAGATCCCGCGCCTCAGGCACATCCCCATCGTCGCGCAGACCGCCGACGTGGAGACGCGCGGCAACTTCGACATGTCGAACTTCGACGCGATCCTCCTGAAACCCGTGACCAAGGAAAAGCTCACCAACATGATCGAGCGCGTCCTCGGACTCGGCGATCATGACAAACCCGGCGACGAGGAGGGCGGCCTCATTGACCTCGGGTGACCGGGTCGGGCGACGCACCGTCTGAACGCCCAGCAGCAAGACCGGCATGTTCGAAATCCCGAAAAAATTCGATATCGACCTCGGAGGCGTGTACCGTTCCATCGGCCGCGACGCCGTGAACGCCGGCATCATCCGCAAGAAGGAGGAGGTCGACTGGGGCGGGGGCATCTTCCCCCTGTTCTCGGTCTCCGTGGTGCTCCGCGGCACCGGCACCTACATCGACGCCGCCGGACGGCGCGAACACCTCTGCCCCGGCAAGCTCTTCTTCCGCATCCCGGGGATGAGCCATTCGAACCTCATCGACCCGAACAGCAACTGGCTCGACTTCTACCTCGCGTTCCACTT